>NZ_JBFAJK010000001.1:633813-687436 GCF_040655175.1 Micromonospora sp. NPDC050495
CGGTCGGCGTGCCGGTGGGGGAGGTGGTGGGCGATCCCGTCGGCTGCAGGCAGACGGGGGCGTTGATGGTGTTGGTGTCCAGGGTGACGGCGCCGGTCTGGGCCAGCGCGCGGCCCTGGAGGGTGGCGCCGGTGTTCATGGTGATCGAGGTCTGGGCCAGGATGTTGCCCATGAACCGGGTGCCGGTGCCGAGCGTGGCGGAGCTGCCCACCTGCCAGTAGACGTTGCAGGGGGAGGCGCCGTTGATGAACACGACGCTGCTGTTGGCCGCGGTGACGAGGGTCGACGCGATCTGGAAGATGAACACCGCAGCGGGGTCGTTCTGGCTGTTGAGCGTGAGGGTTCCGGTGAGTTGCGCGGCGCCGATCCGGTACACGCCAGGTGTCAGCGTGGATCCGCCGAGCTCGCTGGGGAGGTTGGTGAACGGGGTCCGGCCGGCAGCATCGTTGTAGGCGGTGGTCAGGTCGTTCTTCGCCTGCAGGGCGACGGCGTCGCCGAGGTGGATCTCGCCGCCGACGATTCCGGGTGGGAAGCCCGGCGCGGTGTTGCCGGGGTGCACGCCCAGGCTCTGAGCCAGGAAGCTCGGGCCGGTGTTGGTGGCGGTGGAGCCGGCCAGCACGGAGAAGTTCGCCGCCGTCCCCAGACTGACCGGTGCTTCGGCGGCGCTCGCGCCCGTGCCACTGATGACGAGTACGGCGACGGCTGCGCCGCCGGCGGCGACGGTCGTCAAGGCTGACAGGAGCGCCCGTCGACGGCGGCGGAACGAATTGAGTGTCACGACATGGCCTTTCGCGAATGCGTCTCACCTGCCGTGGCATGGCATGGGAGAATCGCACCTGCCTGAGAGTGTAGTTATTCGGACCTTCGCACATTTAACGCTCGAAAAGGGCATAACGGCGTAAGTGCATGAGTGCATCTGTTCGAGTCCGGATCGCGGCGGCCGTCCAGACTCCCGCGGCCTGTCGTCCGCACTTAGTGCACCGCTCGCCTCACCTGAAGACGTGGCCCGTGGGCCTTTCCGTGGGGCGCGAGATCCGAGGAGTCCCCATGTCGAGCGCGACTGCCTGTGCTCCCGTCATCGAATCCGCCGACACTCCGCCTGTCCGCCCGGGGAAGTCATCGATCAACTGATGGTGGTGGCATTGATGCTGGCGGCTGGGGAGACGGCGTTGCGGCTGGTCTGAGTGTCCTGGGACCCCCGGTGGTCGCCGCCTTCCTGGGTGTCGCGTTCTCGCAGGCGGCTCTCGTGGCGCACGATCTCGCGCACCGGCCAGGTGTCCGCACCAGGAAGCTCAGCGAGCGGGCGGGCCGGATCGCGGCGAACGTCGCGGTCGGGATGAGTTGCGGCTGGTGGATGGAGAAGCACACCCGCCACCACAACAACCCCAACCATGACGAGCTCGACCCCGGATGTGGCACCGGAGGTGTTGATCCGGGCCAGCGGGTCGGCCCGGGGGCGACGCGGGCTGAAGGGCTTCATCACGCGAAACCCGGCGAGGCGGATCGCTGCGGTTCGCCCGGTCACGTTGGCCATCGAGTGGCGTTAGCGCATCGGGGTCGCCGGGCGGTAGCATCCGAACACGGCCTGTTACAGGTTGTTGCCCCAGCCCTCGGCATCACGTCATTCATGCCAGGGTGAAGGCTGTGGCCCAGGTGTCCGGCGCGGATTTTGTCATCACCCTACTGACCTCCCCTCGACGCCTCACCGCCCTGGTCTGCCTGGCGGGTGAGGCCGGCATGGAGGCCGGCCCGGTGCGAGCAGCCCCGCTGCGCGGACCTGCCGGGACAGGTCGGCGTATTCGCTGCCCCGCTGGCGGTCGGCGTCCAGGCTGATGTCGCTCATCGATGGCTCCCGCTGCTCCCGCATCAGGTCACGGCCCCGCTGGCTGTCGTGCAGGCCCTTGATCCTCACCCGCCGAAACCGATGTCACGGGCGCACGCGCCGATCACCGAGGTGCTGCCACCTTCGTTGTCCCACACCGCGTACGTGTCGGAGCCGGTCGCCGCCGCAGCCCTGGGCGGAGCCAGTGCGCCGGCCAGGATGTCGGGGGCGCGCCTGAGATTGGTCGGGGCGGCGGCGGTCGCCATCGCCCACTCGGCCGCTGCGGTTGGGGTGGCGGGCGGTACCACCAGCAGGTCGACCTGGAGATCGCGGCCGGTGGTGGCGACCAGCAGGGCGGGGTCGAGGGTGTCGAACCAGCCGATCCGGATCAGGTCCGGTCCGACGGTCAACCGGCGGATCCGGCTTTTCCAGGTGTGCATGTTGAGCATGAGATGCCGGATCCGGCCGTGGCGTTCGGACAGGGCGAGGACCAGGCCGGGGAGTTCGGTGGCCGACTCCCAGGAGCGTGGCCACCACCCGCCGTCCAGAACCGCCCGGTCGTGGGGGAGGGCGAGGACGAGCCGGGGCGCGGAGATAGCCGATACGGAGGTCGTGGTGACTGGCGTGGTGACGGACATGGCTTAACCGTCCTGATTCTCTGGGCGCGGCGGCAGCGGGACGCTGGTGACGCCGGTAGCCGGCCGGTTAGTCGCACGATGCTCGGGCGCGCCGGCTTCCTGCGTGCCGCGACGGCGGCCCAGCATCCTGAGTTGCACGATCCGGGCGGTGCCGGGGAGGGCGACGAGCAGGACCCCGGAAACCGCGGCCAGCAGCAGCGCCACCCCCATCGGCAGGGTGCCGTGCGCGCCGAGGAACGACACCTCAGCGCGTTGCCCGTTCTGCAGTACGAAGACGAGCAGCAGCAGGAGGACGACCGCGAACACCACGGCGGCGACCCAGAGACCGCCGGCCCGTGAGCGCTTCACCGCCGGCCGCGGGGGCATCGGACGAGAAGCATCGGTGCCACGGTGACCGTCGTTTGGGAAGAATCGAACATGACTGTTCCGGGGTGCGGTCATCAAGAACCGCCGCCTTCCGAGAAGCATCTGGCCGGCCTGAGCGCGGGGGTGCACCGGCGCGTCCGTTGGTTGCGGACCCGTGACAGAGCGTCACGGTCCGACGTGCGGTGGGGAGGTACCTGGCCAGGAGACCCGGCGACCTGGCCGGTGGGGATGGCGTTGGCGGATGGCCGCCATGGTGACCTCGATGGGTGGGGGCGTCCGCCAGCGGCGGGCTGTCAGCCACCGGGGTCCCGAGCGACACTGTCAGCGTACGCCTCCGCGCCTCGACCGGCTCGGCAGCCGCAAGGGCCGTCGCGGTCGGGTGCGCAGCCGGTCGCGGGTCGGCGTCATCCGGCGTAGGGTGCGGTCACCGCACTGGATCTCAGTGCCCTACCGTGACGTCCGGTGCGGATGGTCCGGGTCGGAGCCAGCAGTGGACGAGGACAAGCCGCGGCGCGGCGATCCGATGACCTCCGAACGCCGGCTGCGGCTGTGGACCGTTCTCGGCGATGCCGCCCGAGGCGGCGCGATCACGATCGACCATGTCTGCGCGACGGCGGTCTCGGTCGCGGGCGTCGATTCCGCCGCCGTCGCGGTCGTCCTCGAGGCCACGCCGCGCGAACTGGTGTACGCCGTGGACCGGACCGCCGTGGAGCTGGAAGACCTGACCCTCACCCTCGGTGAGGGGCCCTGCGTGGACGCCACCACCGGTGGACCTGTCCTGGTCGCCGATCTGAGGGTGCCGGAGTGCCGGAACCGCTGGCCCGCGTTCGCGCCGGCCGCGGTGCTCGCCGGGGTCCGTGCGGTGTTCGCGTTGCCGCTACGGGTGGGTGGGATCAGCCTCGGTGTCCTGGACCTCTACCGGGCTCGCGCCGATGATCTCGCCGCGGAGGAACTGGCCGACGTGCTGGTCCTGGCGGACACGGCAGGCGCGGTGCTGCTGGACGGCGCGCTGCGCCACGGGGTGGCCCGGGACGATCAGTGGCCCGAGGGGACCGGCCTGCACCACCCCGAGGTGCACCAGGCGACCGGCATGATCATGGTCCAATTGGGAGTTCCCGCGGCGGTGGCGCTCGTCCGGTTGCGCGCCTACGCGTACTCCCAGGACCGGCGGCTGCGGGACGTGGCGACCGACGTCGTCGCCCGGCGCCTGCGTCTCGGCCAGGACACGTGGTGACCGGGATGGGTAGAACAGGGGATTGGCGCCGGGCCGGCGCCGCACGGACCACCCCGTCGGGTGACCGGTGGAACCAGCGATTGACGAGGTGACTGACATGGCCGAGCCCCAGCTGGCCGACGTGTTCGTGGAGATGGCCGACACTCTCGTCGACGACTTCGACGTTATCGAGTTCCTGCACGTGCTGACCGAGAGGTGCGTCGATCTACTGGGCGTGTCGGCGGCCGGGCTGCTCCTGACCGACCAGCGGGACAACCTGCAGGTGGTCGCCGCCTCCTCCGAACGCACCCGGCTGCTGGAGCTGTTCCAGCTGCAGACCGACCAGGGGCCCTGCCTCGACTGCTTCCGGACCGGCCAATCCCTGTCGGTCACCGACCTGAACCTGACCACTGCCCGATGGCCGAGGTTCGCCGCGGCGGCTGCCGAGGTCGGCTTCGCCGCGGTGCACGCCCTGCCCATGCGCCTGCGGTCCGAGGTCATCGGCGCGTTGAACCTCTTCGAGGTTCGGCCGGGAGCCCTCGACGAGGGTAAGCTCCGCATCGGTCAGGCACTCGCCGACGTGGCCACCATCGGACTGCTGCAACAGCGGGCCATCCACCGACGCGACATGCTGACCGAACAGCTGCAGACCGCCCTGAACAGCCGCATTCTGATCGAACAGGCCAAGGGGATCCTCGCCGAACGCCTCCAGGTGGACGTGGGTCAGGCCTTCGCGTTACTGCGCGACGGCGCCCGCAGCCACAACCGGCGGCTGTCCGAGCTGTCCCAGGCGATCGTCGACGGCTCCGAGCAGTTCGTGCCGCCACTCACCGGCTGACGACCGGTTCGACACCCGAGTGCGCTTCCCAGCGCCCGTCCGGGTGTCGGCCGGGAAGATGAGGGCGTACGGTGGCGGTGTCGCCCGGGTCCCCGGTGGCCGCCGGTCTCGCCGCCACCAGCCCGTTAGGGGCGTTGGAAAAAATGGTCACCCCCACCGTGACACCCACAGCCACCTCCTCCCCTCCGACGCCGAGCCCGGGTGTGGGGCACAGCGAACAACTGTTGCGTCAACGCGCAGCCCTGAATGTCGATGACCCCAACCGCGCACGGCTGCGGAACCAGATCATCGAGGCGAACCTGCCGATGGCGCGTCGACTGGCCCGCCGGTACACCGGTCGCGGGGAGTCCTACGACGACCTGGCGCAGGTCGGCGCGATCGGCCTGATCAAGGCCGTCGACGGGTACGACAGCAGTCGGGGCGTGCCGTTCGCCTCCTACGCCGTCCCGACCATCCTCGGCGGCATCCGGAGGCACTTCCGCGACACCGCCTGGACGATCCGGGTCCCGCGTGCGGCCCAGGAACTGGGTGCACAGGTGCCCGAGGCTCGGGGCAGGCTGGCGCAGCAACGCGGTCGCCAACCGACGGATCGAGAGCTCGCCGACGACCTGGAGGTGACCGTCGCCCAACTTCTGGCCGCCGTCGCCGCCCTCGGTGTCTATCGTCTGCCGTCGCTGAGCGAGCCACGACCCGGGGCCGTCGGCACCGATCGCCACGCGCTCAGCGGCGCCGCCGATGCGGGATACACCGCCGTGGACGATCATCTCGCCCTCACGCTGCTCCTCGCGGCGCTTCCGCCACGCGAACGCCGGATCCTGACCATGCGGTTCTACGGCGATCTGACCCAGGCGGAGATCGCCACCCGGGTCGGGCTGTCCCAGATGCACGTCTCCCGGCTGCTGACGCGCTCGCTGGCCCAACTGAGAACCGGGATGCTCCGCTGACCCGCTGCCGGCCGGGAACCGCCCGGGCATCCGCGCCGAGCCGTCGAGATCACCAGGAGGACCTCATGGCCGCCCGTCCGATCACCGCCGCTGGGCCGGCGCCACCGCCCATACCGCCACCGGTACGCACGACCATCCCGCACGACTTCTCAAGGGGGCAGACGATGAGGATCGCCAGGTACCGGATCGTTGCGGCGCTGCGCGACCGCGACCAGCAGCGCAGGGCCGACTGGGTCGAGCGCGAACTGCCGGAGCGGGTGGACCCCGCCAAGCACGTGGGGCTGCTCGCCACCCTGCGTCTCGATCCGGCCGACCTCGCCGACGCGCCGTCCCCGTGAGAGTTGCCCTGCTCGGGCCGGTCGCCTGGCGGACACCTCCACACCACTACGGTCCCTGGGAGCAGGTGACCGGGCTGCTCGCGGAAGGGCTGGTCACCCGGGGCGTGGACGTGACCCTCTTCGCGACGCTGGACTCGGTCACCTCGGCCGCCCTCGACGGCGTGTGCCCCCGCGGGTACGCCGACGATCCGGGCCTGGACGGCCGGGTGTGGGAGGCGATGCACGTCTCCCATGCGATGGCCCGCTCGTCGGAGTTCGACCTGGTACACAGCCACCTCGACTGGCTGCCGCTCGCCTTCGCCGAACACTGCCGTGCTCCGCTGCTCACCACCGTGCACGGCTTCTCCGGCAGGGGGATCCTTCCGGCGTACGTCCGGGCCCGCTCGTCCTACGTGTCGATCTCCGACGCCGACCGGAGCGCGGACCTCGACTACGTCGCCACGGTGCACCATGGGGTCGACCTCACCGGGCTGCCCTTCACCCGGAACGCCGGTCCGGGACTGGCCGCCTTCGGCCGGATCCATCCCGACAAGGGCACCCACACCGCCATCGAGATCGCCCGCCGCGCCGGCCGGCCGCTGACCATCTGCGGCATCGTGCAGGACGAGCGGTACTTCGCCGAACAGGTGGCCCCGCACATCGACGGCGACCAGGTCGTCTTCCTCGGCTCGGTCGGCCCGCGACGGCGCGCCGAGGTGCTGGGCGCGAGCACCGCCCTGCTGCACCCGATCGCCTTCGACGAGCCGTTCGGGCTGTCGGTGGTGGAGTCGATGGTCTGCGGCACGCCAGTTGTCGCGTTCGCGCGGGGGTCCATGCCGGAGGTCGTCGACGAAGGGGTGACGGGGTTCCTCGTGCAGACCGTCGAGCAGGCCGTCGACGCCGTCACCCGCGCTGCCGGGCTGGACCGGGCCGCCTGCCGGTCCCGGGCCGGGGAGCGCTTCGGCGCGGACCGGATGGTCACCGACTACCTGGCGGTCTACGACCACCTCACCCAGCGATCGTCCCGCTGAACCCGGTCACCCCCGCTGAACCCGTTCCGCCGGCCACACACGCTGGCCGGCGTGCGCCGACACCGCGTGAGGTCGTCCCCGTGTTCCGGGGCCGGCCGACAACCGGAAGGCCCGACACCCATGCTCAGCTACGGATTCCTCAGCACGCACCCACCGACCCGGTGCGGGCTGGCCACCTTCAACTCAGCGCTTGCCGCCCAGCTGACCGCCGACGGCACGGGTGGCGGCATCGTCCGGGTCACCGACCGCGGCGACGACCTGCGGGCCGGACCCGGGGTCGTGCACACCTGGTCGACCCGTACCCAGGCCGGGTGGCGGGACGCCGCGGCGGCCCTGAACGCCTTCGACGTGGCCATCGTTCAGCACGAGTACGGCATCTACCCCGGCGCCGACGGCGAGGACGTCCTGCCGCTGCTGCGCCGGCTCACCGTGCCGAGCATCGTGGTCCTGCACACCGTGCTCCGCCGGCCCACGGCCCGGCAGAAGTCCCTGCTGGAACAGATCGTCACCGCCGCCGGGGCGGTCGTCACCATGACCGATACGGCTCGCGACCGGCTGCTCGTCGGCTACACCGTACGGCCGGACAAGGTCACGGTCATCCCGCACGGCGCCGCCGAGCATGTCCGCGTACCCGCCGACCACCGTGCCCGCCCGCACCTGCTGACCTGGGGACTGCTCGGGCCCGGCAAGGGCGTCGAGTGGTCCTTGCGGGCCCTCGCGCGGTTGCAGGACCTCGAACCGACCCCCACCTACACGGTCGCGGGCCGGACCCACCCGAAGGTGGTCGAGCACCAGGGCGAGGCGTACCGGGCGGGACTGCACCGGCTCGGCGCGCAGCTCGGCATCGCGCACGCCGTGGACTACCAGGACGTCTACCACGACCAGGCCACCCTCGGCCGGCTGATCTGCTCCGCCGACGTGGTGGTGCTGCCCTACGACTCCCGCGAACAGGTCACCTCCGGGGTGCTCATCGAGGCGGTGGCCGCCGGGGTGCCCGTCGTGGCGACGGCCTTCCCGCACGCCGTTGAGCTGCTCACCGGCGGCCCCGGTCTCGTCGTACCCCAGCAGGATCCGGCGGCGTTGGCCGCCGCGATCCGGCGCATCCTGACCGAACCGGGCCTGGCCGCCCGGCTGGCCGGCCGGGTCCGGCCGCTCGCCGCTGACCTGCGCTGGCCGGCGGTGGCGGCCCACTACGGCACCCTCGCCGAACGGCTCGTCGCGGCCCGCGCCGCCATGGTCAGCGCGGCGCCGGCGTGACCGCGACCACCGGTATCTCCAGCGTGCCGGGCAGCGGTCGCCGGCACCCGACGCCCCGACCGAGCTTCGCGCACCTGAGCCGGTTGAGCGACGACACGGGCCTCTTCGAGCACGCCCGGCACGCCATCGTCCGTCGCGAGCACGGCTACTGCACCGACGACGTCGCCCGTGGCCTGGTGGTCACCAGCCGAGAGCCGGATCCGGCCGCGGCGGTGCTCGGGCTCGCGGAGCGTTACCTCGCGTTCCTCACCCACGCGCAGGACGGCCGGGGCGCCTTCCACAACCGGCTCGGCCACGACCGACGCTGGGCCGACGAGCCCGGGCTCGGCGACTGGTGGGGTCGCGCGCTGTGGGGGCTGGGCACCGCCGCAGCCCGGAGCCCGGCGTCCTGGATCCGGGAGGAGGCGCTGGTCGCGTTCAGCCGGGGCGCCACCAGACGCGCCCCGACCCCGCACGCGATGGCCTTCGCCGGGCTCGGCGCGGTCGAGGTGCTACGCCGGCACCCCGGCCACGCCGACGCGGCCGCGCTGCTGGGGGACGCGGCCACCGCCATCGGCATCCCCGGAGCCGATCCGCGCTGGCCCTGGCCGCAGCCACGGCTGAGCTACGCCAACGCGGCCTTCGCGGAGGTCGTCATCGCGGCCAGTCAGCTGCGCCACGACGGCCCACACCTCGGCGACGGACTGCGGATGCTGACCTGGCTGCGCGACGTCCAACTGCGCGCCGGGCGGCTGTCGGTCGTACCCGCCTGCGGTTGGGAACGCGGTGCGCCGCGGCGGCGCCACGACCAGCAGCCGATCGAGGTCGCCGCGTTCGCCGACGCGTGCGCCACCGCCGCCGACGTCACCGGCGACCCCGGCTGGGAAGCCGGGGTGCGGCAGTCCGTGGGATGGTTCCTCGGCGAGAACGACGTCGGCACGCGGATGTGGGATCCGGCGACCGGCGGCGGCTACGACGGACTGACCGCCCACGGGCCCAACGTCAACCAGGGCGCCGAGTCGACCCTCGCGCTGATCTCCACCCTGCAGCACGCCCGGCGGTGGTCGTGACCGGCACCCTGGCCGCCCGGCACGGCACCATCCTCGCCCCGGATCCACGCCGGGTCGTGGTCAAGCTCTTCGTCCCGGGTGAGGATGCCGCTCTGGTACGCAGCCGCGCGAGGGCGCTCATCGCCCGCGTCGCGCACCTCGACGACGAGGAGACCGGCCGCCTGCTGAGGGAAACGTTCGACCGCTTCGGTGCCCGGCACCGCGACCTGGACGACACGTTCCACCATCACTACGACCTGGTCCGGCACCGCATCGCCCGCGCCCGGGACCTGCCCCCCACCACCCGGCTCCTGATCGGCGCCTACTTCAGCCACGAGTACGCGGTCGAGGCCGCCGCGCTGTGCAACCCGTCGATGATGGTCCACCCGGATCAGGGCGGTCTGGCCGCCGGGCAACTGCGGGTCGCGATCAGCCTGCGCCAGATCGGCGAGGGGCACCTGTCGTCCATCGGGTTCGCCACCGCGGTCCTTGGACCCGGGCGCCGGCTCGCCGTCGCCGACCGGTCCGGCCCGCTGGTGGTCGGGCAGCGGATGGCCGTACGGCACCGCCGGGATCTGCTGGCCGCCGGCCTGACCGAGGTGGACTGCGACAACGAGATCACCGCCACCGTGCTGGACGCCCTGCCCGATCGCTACGACGAGGCCACCTTCGAGCGGGTGCTCGGCGAGCTGCCACCGGACCTGCTCTCCCGCAGCACCGGGTCGGACACCCTGGAACACGTCCGCCGCACCGACGCGGCCAGTTACGCGACGACCTTCCCCGCCGACACCGCCCTGCACCAACGGGTGCTCTGGCCGGCCGTCGCGGCGGAGAGCAACGGCATGGAGGACGCCCGGTTCGTCAGGTTCACCGACGACTCCGGCTCCGGGTACCGGGCCACCTACACCGCCTACGACGGACGGCACATCGCCACCCGCGCGCTGGCCAGCGGGGACCTGCGCCGGTTCGAGAGCACCCCGATGCGCGGGCCGGGCGTCCGCAACAAGGGCGTCGCGCTGTTCCCCCGTACCGTCGACGGCCGGCACCTCGCCCTGTGCCGCGCCGACGGCGAGACCATCGGCCTGACCCGCCTGGACGGTGCAAACCGGTGGCAGGAACCGGTGCCGCTGCACGCCCCCCGGGACAGCTGGGAACTGATCCAGGTCGGCAACTGCGGATCCCCCATCGAGACCGACGCCGGCTGGCTCGTCCTCACCCACGGCGTCGGCCCGATGCGCCGGTACGCCATCAGCGCGCTCCTGCTCGACCTGCGCCGACCGGAACGGGTGATCGCGCGGCTGCCCGGTGCGCTCCTGGCGCCCGACGAGGCCGAGCAGGACGGTTACGTCCCCAACGCCGTCTACTCCTGCGGCGCGCTCGTCCACGACGGTGAGCTGTGGTTGCCGTACGGGGCCAGCGACAACCGGGTCGGGTTCGCCACCGTGCCGGTGGCCGCGCTCCTCGCCGCGATGGTGGAATCCGCGCCAGCACGGGGCGGTCGGGCCGGATGAGCGGCCGCCGGCACGACGATCCCGGTGGCGTACGCCGACCGCCCGGCCGCACGTGCTGCGACAGAGCGGCGGAATCCTGCTCAGGCGTGGATGGCCCGGACCGGCGGCTCAGGCGTAGTCGTCGGAGAGGTGCCGCTGCGGCAAGCACCTCGGTCACTGGTCATCTGCCCAGGAGTCCACCATCTCCCCTCCGTCCTCCAGCGGATGCCAAGACGGGCGAACCGATGCCAACGGGGGTCACCGCGGCCGATCACTGGTCGCAATCGGAGGTTCGTGTGCTCCGGCTGTGATCCTGGGCTGGGAGAACAGGGGCGCGGGTGACGTGGGTGAAGGCGGGCCACTCCCTGCCACCCCAGGTGAACCGCAGGTCGCTCGACCAGGTCCTCGCGCCCTCGAAGCTCAGGGGATAGAGCATCGGTTGCCTAACCCGAGGCTCCGCTTGTGTCCGCAGGCCGATGACCTGCGGCTTCTGATTTTCCGCTTGCGTGTGTCGGTCGCACCGCGGCGCGATCGCTTGCTGAAGATCAGCAAGATGGGCGTTTCGTCATGCTTCACCAGTGCGACGTCGTGGAGCCGGGTGGGGTCCCGCCGCGGATGACCGCGTTTCCCGGCACCAGGAACCCCTACGGTTTGGGAGCCGACGAAGCCCGTGCTCAACGACCAGTCGGGTTGCCGGGCCTATGCTTCGGCGCGTGAGTGAGAAGCGGTGGACCGGCGTGGACCTGGGCAGGATGCTGCGCGCCGTCGAGGATGCCGCCCCGGTCGACGCGGTGGAGGCGGTGGCCCGTGGCGTCGGCGTCGACGTCGGGGCGCGTTGCGTGTCGTTCCTCGTCGCGGACATGAGCGGCCGGGCTCTCGTCCGGCTGACCCACGACGTTCCCTTCGCAGACCGGCCTGACCGACGCCGGCAGGACGAGGACGTCGCCACCGTGTTGCCGTTCGACGGCGGACCACAGGAACAGGCCCTGCGATCCCAGCGCGTGCAGGTCCGATCGAGCGGACACGAGCACGTCGTGATGGCTCCCGTCACGCAGCGGGGCGAGGCCATCGGGCTGTTGGAGGTTTCCCTGCCGTTCGCGCCCGACGCCACGGCGGTGGCCGAGATCTCCCGGGCCGCGCACGCGCTGGCGTTCGTGGTGATTGCCGCTCGCCGGCACACTGACCTGTTCGAGTGGGGCCAGCGGACGACTCCGTTCAGTCTGGCCGCGGAGATCCAGCGCCGGCTCCTGCCCTCCTCGTTCACCTGCGAAGCCGGCTCGTTCACCCTCTCGGCGTGGCTGGAGCCGGCGGCCAGCATCGGCGGAGATACCTTCGACTACAGCCTCGCGCGCAACCTGCTGCACCTGAGCATCACCGACGCGGTGGGCCACGGCATCGACAGTGCCCTGACCGCGACGCTCTGCGTCGGGAGCCTGCGCCACACCCGCCGCCGGGGTCACACGTTGCGGGAACAGGCCCAGGCCGCGAACTCCGCGCTGATCGAGAACCCGCCAGGCGGGTTCACCTTCGCCACCGGACTCCTCGGCCGTCTCGATCTACGTACCGGGGTGCTGGCGATGGTCAACGCCGGGCACCCGACCCCGCTGCTGGTGCGCGAAGGAAACGTCCAACCCCTCGCCCTACCGGTCGACCCACCGTTCGGTGTCCTGCGCCAGGGCATCTACCGCACGACGGACGTCGCGCTGCGGCCGGGTGATCGGCTGGTCCTGCTCACCGACGGCATGCTGGAACGCGACGCGGCCCGCCTCGACCTGCCCGCCCGGCTGCCGGACCTCAGTGACTTGCACCCCAGGGAGGTCGTCCGCGTACTCGGCGACGCCATCCTCGACGTCGTCGGTTCGACCCTGCCCGACGACGCCTGCATGCTCGTGCTCGACTGGCACGGCGACCACGGCGACGACCGTTCCACCAGGGCCGGCGCCGATCCCCGCTGGGCGAGCGCCCTTCCCCACCCGTGAGACCAGACCGAGGGCGTACCCGCGCTGGGGAGAGGGGCCTCGTCCTCTCCTGAGACGGCGGCGGGTCCGCCTCGGCTCGCGACAGCTCACCACGTCGAGGGCCCCGGCGCTCATGCGTCGGGGCCGGGGGGTACGGGTCTGAAACACCATTGATCGACCGACGCGTCGGCTTGTCCTGTCCGCGCGAGCCATTCGTACAGGCTGGGGTGCGAGGATCGCGTAAGGGCGACCGGAGACACCTCTCGTTCGATGAAACTGCGGTGTCCGCCCAGCCCGAACAACGCCGGTAGCGCACGATCCAACGGTGTAGAACCCTCCCTTTCCTCTGCTTACGCTGGCCGAACTCTTCGTCGGCGTGAGAGCCCCACGCAACGTCATGACTCCACACGCGTGCCGCATGCGGCGTGGAAGCGAGGCGGCGAGGATCGGTGCGGCCCGGTCGTCGTGGTCGTGAACCTCGGCGAGGTCCTTGTCGGGCGCGGTGCGGATGACGCGGCCGGCGCATTGGACGAGTAGGCCGTCGTAGGAGATCGGGCCGGCGAGGAGGAGGGTTGCCATCTCACCGGGAGCGGCGTCGCGCAGGGTGAGCGCGTCCACGATCGCCAGGCGCACCGGGTCGCCGAGCGCGGCGTGGATCCCGGCGCGCCTCCGGAGGGAAGCAAGCTCAGTGGTCAGGTTCACTCACCGCGATGGGATCGATGACGGATCATGTGCTACGGTAGCGGAGTTGCAGTTTTGATTTCCGTAGACGTTTTCCGGCGCCTGATGGGGCATCTGAAACCCATCCAGGCGCTTTTCGTTTTTCGTGTCGTTTCGACGCGGGTGATCAACGCGGCGGCGTAAGGGTCCGCACAGTGCGGTCTCTGACAGCCTGCGAAGGAGCAGACATGACTACAGGTACCGTGAAGTGGTTCAACGCCGACAAGGGCTTCGGCTTCATCAGCCCGGACGACGGCGGCGCCGACGTCTTCGCCCACTTCTCCGCGATCTCGGCGAGCGGCTTCCGCAGCCTCGACGAGAATCAGAAGGTGGAGTTCGACATCACCCAGGGCCAGAAGGGCCCGCAGGCGGAGAACATCCGCCCGCTCTGATCCACATTCTGCGAACGGCGGCCCGACTGGTTCAGCGGGCCGCCGTTCGGCGTCTCATGCGCTTACCGCGGCATAGCGAAATCGTCTGATCGGCAAGAGGCCGGCCATCTCGGTGTGGAGCCAGTTCAGTACTGCCCCGCGTTCTCCCCGTGGATCGATTAGGCCTCGGGCGCTAGTCTGCCAAGGTCGACTGTCAGCCGCCCAAGGCGCGCCTCTGGCTCATGAACGAGACAGACACAAACATCGGCCCATGCCCCTAACGTACGGTCGCGGCCAGGTTGAGCACACCATGGTCGGACTCGACGCCTTACCTCCTGATGACTGTCAGCCAGCCGGGACCCGGGTGCACGGCGTTACATCCTGAAGGGTTGATGACTATGACGACGACCTACTCGGGTCCTGCGAGGCTGATTCTGGTCGACGGCGCCTGCATCTCCGGCATGGCTTCCCTCAGCACCAACCAGCGCGGCGGACTCAACGGCTGGGGCGGCACGTTCCGTCCGGACGAGATCACGACAGACCTGCGCAACGCAGTCGAAGGGCTGCAACTGGAGCTGCCCTACGATCGGGTGGGGACAGTCACCGTCACCGGCATCCGCAAGCTACTCGCCACGCAGGTGTTGATGTCGTTGGCAGGCCGCGGACCCGCACCATTCTGATCGTGCGCCGCACGTCCGCCGCCGCATCGCCGCAGCGACGCGGTCACTCTGCCAGGAACCGTCACCTCTCCAGCCGCTGACGTCCTCGCCTGCTGGCAGACACCGGCCGCGATCCGGCACGCCGGCGTCGACCGGATCACCGCCCTGCTCCGCCGCGGGCACGTCAAGAACGCAGTCCAGGTCGCCGAGGCGATGGTGGCCGCCGCCCGGCAGCAGACCGTCACCCTGCCCGGCCAACGCGCCGCCGCCGTGGTGGTCGGCCAGATGGCCACCGAGATTCTCGCCCTCGAACAACGCGTCGCCGCTATCGAGGACCTCATCGCCGACCATCTTGATCAGCGCTCCCTCGCACCGGTCATCGGGAGCCTGCCCGGCATGGGTAACCTGCTCACCGCCGAACTGCTCGTCCACACCGCCGGCATGACCGAGTACGACAGTCCGGCGAAACTGGCCGCGCACGCGGGGTTGGCACCTGTTTCCCGCGACTCCGGAACGGTGTCCGGGAACCATCGGCCGCCCCGCCGATACCACCGCAGGCTGCGACACATTCTGTGGATGGCCGCGTTCACCGCCGCCCGAGAATGCCCTACCTCCCGTGCCTACTACGAGAAGAAACGCGCCGAAGGCAAGAACCACCGCCAAGCCATACTCGCCCTCGCCCGACGGCGCGTCGATGTCCTCTGGGCACTTATCCGCGAACGCAAGACCTTCAGCCGACCGGCAGTAACCGTCCGCGCCGCAGCCTGAAGCGGCCCGCTCTCCGCGGGCGCGAGCCCATCGCGCCGGCCGCTTCACCCTGCCCACCAAGATCGTCCGGAGTCACATAGAGACTCCTAACCCGACGCTCCGCCGGTGTCCGCAGGCCGATGACCTGCGGCTTTCCTATCGTCCCCGTTGCGTGCCGGTCGCTTCGCGGGCTCGCTGCGATCGCTTGCCGAAGATCATCTGGAACGTTGTGGGCCCTGTGGGTGCCGGCTTGACGTAGCCGCGAGTCGGGGCCGAGTCATCGTTCCTCGTCGTCGAGCAGTTCGCGGCGCCACTCCGCGAACCGGCTTCGGAGATCGTCCAGCGCTGGGCCGCTGACGCCGTACTGGGCGAAGTCGTCGGGATCGAGCTGGGTGGCTTGTCCGAGGGCGTCGGCGAAGATGCGCGGGTCGAAACCACGGTCGGCGCGCTGCGCGAGGGCGAGGAGGGCGTCGCGGGTGTAGCGGCCGGATCGGAGTGTGGCGTCGATGTCGATGAAGTCCCGGGCGAACGCTCGTCCGTAGAGGGCGCTCATCTTGTTGGCGACCGCGTCGTCGGGGTGGAGGACCGGTCCGATCGCCATGAGGATCGGTTCGTTGGCGCGCCAGTCCACACCGAGTTCGACCTTGGAGACCCGCACGCCGTCGGTGACGGCCAGCCGGGCGAACGTGTCGTACTGCCGCTCGGTCTCGACGGTGAGGCCGTCGTTCCGGTAGGCGTGCACGACGGCGGCGACCGCGGCGGTGAACTCGTCGCGGCGGTCCCAGGCGGTGAACAGGTCGACGTCCTCACTGGCCCGCTCGACGAGCCCAGCGGCCTGAACCGCGTAACCGCCGGCCAGCGCGAAGCCGTATCGGTCGGCCGCCGCGAGCCCGGTACGGGCGAGGCGTTCGTGGAAGGGGTCCACCGCTATGCCGCGTTGCTGCGGGTGGCGGCGAGTTCGGGGAAGGCGTCCTCCCAGCGCTGCCGGAGCTGGGGCGGCAGCCAGAGGGTGGGCCAGAGCCGCCGGAGGAGGTCGGCGTCGAGCCAGGTGTTCAGATCCTCGACGGTAGCGGCTTCGGTGAGTACCACCTTGTACATGGTGGCCAGGCGCGCGGTCCGGCTCAGGTCGTACTCGGCTTGCCCTGACCAGTCGAGGTGACGCGGAAGCGTCACCGTGCCGCCGGTCGGGCCGCGCAGTTCGGCAAGGGTGTCGGCCACGACGTAGGGTTTCCGGTCGCCGTAGGGTCGGTAGTCCGCTGGCGGCTGGGGTGGTGTCCTGCGCCGGCTGATGTTGGTCGCCCGCCGGACTTCCGGTCGGAGTGCCTGACGGATCGTCTCCCGGCTGTACCCGGTGACCCGCTGCAGATCCACCGGCCGCCAGCCGGCCGCGTGAAACGCCCGCAACTGCTCATCCCGTTCGGTCAACGCCTGCGCCCGCGTCGCCTCGTACCGGGAGACAACCGCGTGTAGCTCATCCTCGGAGAACCGACCCATGCAGTCAGCCTACTACGCTAGGCCCAGCACGCTTGGCTCCTCGTCATACCCGGGCAACTGGGCGGGGCCAGGCATGGTGATCGCGTTGGGATGCACTCATGTTCGGGTGAAGCCGAGGGCCCGGTATCCGGGCATGCGGCGTGGGAGTGAGGCGGCAAGGATTGGTGTGGCCGGGTCGTGGTAGTCGTGGACCTCGGCGAGGTCCTTGCCGGGCGCGGCGCGGATAACGCGGCCGGCGCATTGGACGAGTAGGCCGTCGTAGGAGATCGGGCCGGCGAGGAAGAGGGTGTCGAGGGCGGGGGCGTCGAAGCCTTCACCGATGAACGGTGTGGTGCCGATGACAAGGAGGCCGTCGCCGGCCTTGGCGCCGTCGAGCCGGTCAACGATGGCCCGCCGTTCGCGGGTGCTCATCGCGCCTTGGAGCACGAGCGGCTGATGTCCGCGTGCGGCGAGCAGGGCGGTGAGTGTCTCGACCTGGGCGACCCGGCGGGTCAGCACGAGACAGTTGCGACCGCGGGTCAGGGCCGCGGCGACATCGTCGGCGATCTGGGTGTTGCGGGGCTCGTCGAGGGCCAGCCTTCGGTGCACCTCGGCGAGCGCGCCGGGCGCGTCCAGGTCGACGTCGCCGGGTTGGAAAGTGGTCTCGTGGATGAACAGCGCTCGACGGGCTCCGGCGTCGGTGTGCATCGCGGCCGCGAGGGTGCCTTGTTCCTCGTCGGTCAGGGTGTGGCGGACGGGTCCGAGTTGCCAGGTGACGAGTTGGCCGAGGCCGTCGCGTCGGGTAGGTGTGGCGGTGAGGCCGAGCCAGAACTGCGCGGCGATCCGTTTGACCGAGTGCTCGTAGGCTGCGGCGCCGAGGTGGTGGCATTCGTCGACGATGACGTGCCCGTACCCCTGGGTCAGCGTGGCAACGTCGTCGCGCCGGGCAAGGGAGGGCAGCAGCGCGATGTCCACCGTGCCGGTGAGCTTGCGTCGGCCGCCACCGAGTTGGCCAGGCTTGATGTCGAGGAACTGTTGGATGCGGGTGCGCCACTGGTCGGCGAGGGCTTTGCGGTCGACGAGGACAAGGGTGGAGGTGTTGCGTTCGGCGATCACCGCGCAAGCCATGACGGTCTTGCCGGAGCCCGGTGGGGCGACCAGGATCCCGTCGTCGTGGGCGAGAAGCGCGCCGACCGCGTCGGCCTGCTGGCCAGTGAGTTCGGCGGTGAACGCGGTGTCGATCTCGGTCCCGGAGTTTCGTACGTCCGTGACGGCCAGCCGTGACCCGGCGCGCTCGACGATGGCGGCGATGGTGTGCCGCAGGCCCCGCGGGAGGACCAGGCGGTCATCGAGCGTCAGGTCGTAGCCCTGGATGAAGCGCGGGGTGTCCCAGGTGGACTTGCGGAGTCGCTGCAACTCGTAGAATTTCGGGTTGGCCATGGCGGCGGCGTGCTTGAACGTCGCCAGTGCGGCGGGCGTGAGCTGCCTGGCGTCGATGCTCAGCCCGGCACCGGCCTCCGCGTGGACCACCGCAGGGAGCGGAGGGTGGACCTGGGTCGCGGTGGACCGGCTCATCGTCGCGACGTCCGCGCCGGTGAGGGCGTGCTTGGCCTGCCGGGCGACGTGTTCGGCGTCGCCGGGGCTGAGCCGATCCAGCGTTGACAGGAACGCCCACTGGTCGGCGTGCGGCTCAAGGGTGCCGAGGTCGAGGAAGGTGGTCAGTCCGTCCTTGCGGCGGCGACCCTGAAGCGGCGCGGCGATGAGGTTGCCGAAGCCACCCTCGGGCAGCACGTCCTGGTTGGGGAACAGCCGGTCGTACGAGCGGAGGTCCATCGACCCGCGCAGCACCATCGCCTCACGGAGAAGGACGGTGCCGAGGGACCGCGCGGTGGCCGCAGGAACAGCGCCGGTGAAGAAGACCCACACGTGGGCGCCGCGGCCCGACTGGGAGATCTCCAACGCGGCGGGCACCGCGCTGGCCCGTGCCGCCTTCACGTACGCGAGGGCGTCGAGCACCGCCGCCGGCCCGTCGAAGTCGGCCACGACGAAGTGGCAGGTGTTGCCGGGCATCAGCGGATACAGGCCCATGAACACGTCGCCGACCAGATGCGCCGCGACCACCTCCGTCGTCCGGGGCAGGTAGGCGGCACCCCGCCGGTCCATACCCTTACGCCAACCGCCCGCGACCGCGGGCATCCAACCGGCAGCACCGGTACGGGCGTTCTCCCACCGCACGGCGTACACGTCGGCCCGGGCCCGGAACCGGTCGGCGAACAACGCCAGCTTGTCCCGGGTCGGCGAAGCCATGGTGACCAGCCCCGGCGGCTCAACCGGCGCAGACAACTGCTCCGGCGCCGCAGACGTGTCCTGGCCGCGCAGCTCCAGCAGGCGCGCCAGCCGGGCGTTCTCCGCCCGTAACCGCTCCACCTCCCGCCGAAGATCGACGAACTCGGCCACCGAACCCATGCCGACCATCCTCGCGCATCGGGCTCCGAGCACCACGGCACCGGTCCGCTATCCTCCGCCGATGGCATCGAAGGGGACCGCCGCGTTGGAGGCGATGATCGAGGAAGCCACCGTCGACACGGACGGTCACGAGGACGAGCGTGCCGGCCTGTTCGCCATGATCGAGGAGCATCTGGCGGTGCCGTTCACCACCACCGTCCTCGGCGTCGAGGTCACCGTAGGCAAGATCGAGCTGGCAGCGGACAGCATCTTCGCGGTCTGCGCCCGAGGCCGCCACCGGCAACGGGTCGGTCTTCTCGACCTGCCGCTACCCACCCCTATGCCGGACGGTGCCGCGTGGATCGACGCCTACCGGCACTGGGCCGGGAGGTAGGCCACGATGAGCGAGTACCAGTACTACGAATTTACCGCCGTCGACCGTCCCCTCACCGGCCGCGAGCGGGCCGAGCTGCGGTCGCTGTCCACCCGGGCCGACATCACTGCCACCAGCTTCGTCAACACCTACGAGTGGGGCGACTTCAAGGGCGACCCGCGCAAGCTGATGGAACGGTGCTTCGACGCGCACCTGTACCTGGCGAACTGGGGCACCCGCCAGCTCATGCTCCGGCTACCGAAACACGTACTCGACCCCGCAACCGTCGCTCAATACTGCCAGGGTGACAGCGCGTCCGCCTGGACCGCCGGCAAGCACGTCATCATCGACCTGCACGACGAGGACGAGGACGGCACCGACGAGTGGGACCTCGACGGCCACGGTCTGCTCGCCTCCATCATCCCGGTCCGGGCCCGCCTCGCCGCCGGCGACCTACGCCTGCTCTACCTGGCCTGGCTGCGCTGCGTACAGTCCGAGGAGATCGCCGACGAGCCCGAACCGCCCGTCCCCGCCGGGCTGGGCACCCTCGACGCGCCCCTCACCGCCGTCGCCGAGTTCCTGCGCCTCGACCCCGACCTGATCGCGGCCGCGGCGGCCGGGTCGGCGCCGGCCGCCTCCGGTGAACCGACCACTGCCCAACTACGCACCTGGGTCATCGGGCTGCCCGCCCCAGACAAGGACGCCATCCTGGCCGACCTGATCACCGGCGGCGACAGCCACCTACGCAGCCGACTGCTCCGCGGCTACCGCGACGAGCATCCCGCCGACGCGTCCACCCCGGCATCCACCCGCACCAGCGGGCAACTGCTCGCCATCGCCGCGGACCTGCGCGCCGGACGGGAACGGCGGGACGCCGAGCAGCGTGAACGCGACCGGGTCCGCCGGGAACGGTGCGCCGCAGCCGCCCGGCAACGGCACCTCGACACCCTCGCAGTCGACCGACCCGCCGCATGGCAGCGGGTCGACGAACTCATCGCCACGAAGAAACCCCGCGAGTACGACGCCGCCGTACAACTCCTCGTCGACCTGCGCGATCTCGGCGAGCGCGACGGGGGCAGCTCATCGTTCCGACACCGGCTGGCCGAGCTACGGGCGGTGCACGCCCGCAAGCCCAGCCTGCTCGAACGCCTCAACCTCGCAGGCCTCTAACGCTTGATTCGCCGCCCGGTGAGCTGGGCCACCATCGCCTACACGCGCTGCAGCTTTCGCGCCCGGCACCACGGCCTCAGACGTTGACCGGCGGCCTGCAACAGAGTCGGTGTGGGCGGCCATAGTGTGGTGTGAGGCATCAGGTACGGCCGGCGGACGAGGAACTGTGGTCCTCGATCGCCGCCGGTGACGAGTTGGCGTTCGGTCGGCTCTTTGACCGGTACTCCCGTCCGGTTTACAACCACGCGTTCCGGCTGACCGGGTCGTGGTCCACGGCCGAGGACGTCACTCAGGCGACGTTCCTCGTCGCGTGGCGCCGCCGACACGACGCCCGACTCGTGGACGGATCGGCGCTGCCGTGGCTGCTGGTCGTCGCCACCAACGCGGTCCGCTCCGAGTGGCGGTCGACGCGCCGGTGGCTGGCGCTGCTACGGCGGCTACCGGCGGAGCGGTTTGCCGATGGTGACCTCGCCGACGAGGTTGCTGCGCGGCTCGATGACGAGCGGCGGATGACCGAGGTCCTCGCGGTGGTCCGCCGATTGTCACCGGCCGAGCGGGAGGCGGTGGCGTTGTGCCTGTGGTCCGGCGTGTCGTACCCGGACGCGGCAGCCGTGTTGGGCATCAGCGAGGTGGCGGTGCGGTCGAGGGTCAGTCGGGCGCGCAGCCGCCTGGCCCGTCTGATGCCGCAGGAGATCCAGGAGGGGAAACGGTGAACGACATTCTCGACCTGCCCGCGGAGCGGGACCTGCCGCCAGAAGCGGCGCTCGCGATGCGGGCCCGGCTTCTCGACTTCGTGAGCCCGCCTCCGGCGCGTACTCCCCGACTGAGGATCGCCGTGGCCGTGGCGGTACTGCTGGCCGTGGCATCTGGTGCCGCGGCGGTGGTGTGGGACCGGCCGGACCGATCGACCGTGCAGATGTTGGCCATGAGGGCCGGGGAGCTGTCGCCGACGCTGCAGGATGCGGCCGAGCGGTGCCTGCAATGGAACTCCCCGCAACGGCAGAGCCGCCAAGACCCGGAAAAGCGACCCGTCCCGGTGTCCCTGACCGACCTGGCGGTGGCCACGGAACGAGGTGACCGCGCGCTGGTGTTATTCATGAACGACGTCGGCTACGCCACCTGCGACGTGGAAGGGGCGGGAACGGCCCGGGAGTCCGGCGGAGGCGCCACCGAGCCGTGGCCGCACGGTGAATGGCTGCCCGGGCCGGTGCAGCGGCTGCTGCTGACCTCCACCGAGGCCGACGGTGGGGACGTCAGCGTCAGCGGCCGGGTCAGCAGCCGCGTCCACCGGCTCGTACTCGACCACCGCGACGGCCACACCACAGCAGCCCGGCTTTCCGAGGGCGCGTTCGGCCTGATGACCAGCGACGCAAGACTCAAGGCCGGCAACGACCCTGAACTGGTCAGCTACGACGCCGGAGGAACGGAGATCGACAGGCGTCCGCTGTTCCAGGCCGAAGACCAACTCGAGCACTGCTATACAGGCCCAGACGGGAAGCGGATCTACGGCAAGCCGACCAGCAGCTGCCGTCCTGCCGAGAAGTGGGGGCGATAGCCCTGATCGGAGGGTGACCGCTGCCCCGGGGCGTGGGTTGTCACTCGCGGGTCAGCCCCGGTGGCAGTGCGTCCTCGTCGGGTCGGACCTGGCGGGCATTGGCCACGGGATCGCGTTGGAGGGTGTGGATCACGGGTGTCGGGCCGCCGACGCAGGTCCAGGTGTCGTCCCAGAGCGCGGAGACCAGCCATGACCGGTCGGCGGGGAAGAACAGGTCGGTTAGCGCGCCGTGCGGGTGGCGGATGTGCCCATCGGTGCGCCAGGTGAGGGCTTGCTCGGGGCCGGCCTGGACTAGCACGTACGGCCAGTTCCAGTAGAGGAACACCCTCGGGGCGTGGGGGAAGACGACGTCGTGGGCACCGGTGTCAAGGTAGGCCAGCCACCACGGCTGGTCGGCGGTGTGCATGGTGAGGTCCTCGACCAGGGCGTGCTCGTAGGCGGCGGCGGTGACGTCGTCGGTCTGGTACGTGGTGGCGTAGGCGTCGAAGACCGGCGGGATGGCGGTGGTGATCGAGACGCCGGCAGTGGTGTGCCCGGCGATCCAGCCCACGTCGGCGGCGGTGCCGACGCGCCAGTCCCGCCCGTCCTTTTTGACAGGCACACCACCGCTATTCAAGCCGCTGCGGCGACGGCTGGCGTGGGAATCAGGCCGGTCTCGGAGCGGCGGCCGGCGACCAGCCGTCGTGGGCCACGATGCCTTACGCCTGCCGTGCGCTCGGTGGAGCGCTGATTCTGCGCGGGGAACGCACCTCGTGTCCGGGGTGCCGGCCGGCGACGGCGGCAGGCTCGGTGTTGCGCGCCTGCAGGGACGGGGGTGGGGATGGCTGAAGTGTGTTCCGCCGTGATCGTGGCTGAGCCTCGAGGTGCCACCCACTTCTCGCTCCGCAGGCGGGCCGGGTTGAACGGGCGCGGCACCGAGAGCCGTAGACCCTGATGCCCGGGAAGTGGCGGGTATGGCTGCGTGTGTTTCGTCGAGATCGCTTGGCTCACGGTAGGAGATGCCGCCCGCCGCTTCGTCGTCTGCGAGATTCGGTAGACCGCTGATGGAGATCCGCGACCTGCGTTCGCCTCGTGAGAAGGTGCCGGCAAACCCGAACCCACAGACGACGGGCCCAACCGAGAAAACTCGTCAACGAAGGGAAGCGCGAGGGTGGCGAAGCTGTGGATCGGCGTGGACATCGGCAAGACCCACCACCACGTCGCCGCCGTCGCAAGTGACGGCCGGCTGGTCTACTCCCGCCGGGTCGCCAACGACGAGACAGCCCTGCTCACCGTCATGGCCGAGGTGTCGACGCACGGCCGTCCGGTCTGCTGGGCGGTCGACGTCACCACCGGCCTGTCGGCGCTGTTGCTGACCCTGCTATGGCGGCGCCAGGTCCAGGTCCGCTACGTCTCCGGCACCGTCGCGTTCCACATGGCCGCTGCGTTCGCCGGGGAGAACAAGACCGACGCCCGCGACGCGGTGGTCATCGCGCAGACCATCCGCCTGCGCCCCGACATCCCGATCTTGGAACCCTCCGACCGGCTGCTTGCCGAACTGACCGTGTTGACGGGCTACCGCGCGGACCTCGTCGGGCAGCGCGTCGCCACTCTGTTCCGGTTGCAGGAACTGCTCACCGGCATCAGCCCCGCCCTCGAACGGGCCGTGGACCTGAACCGGAAGGGCCCAATGATGGTCCTCGGCTGCTGGCAGACGCCGGCGGCGATCCGGCACGCTGGCGTCGACCGGATCACCGCCCTGCTCCGACGCGGCCACGTCAAGAACGCCGTCCAGGTCGCCGAGGCGATGGTCGCCGCCGCCCGGCAGCAGACCGTCACCCTGCCAGGGCAACGCGCCGCCGCCGTAGTCGTCGGGCAGATGGCCACCGAGATCCTCGCCCCGGAGCAGCGCATCGCCGCCGTCGACGACCTCATCGCCGAGCAGCTCGACCAGCACCCTCTGGCGCCGATCATCGAGAGCCTGCCCGGCATGGGTCCCCTGCTCACCGCCGAACTACTCGTCCACACCGCCGGCATGACCGAGTACGACAGCCCTACCAAACTCGCGGCTCATGCCGGCCTGGCGCCAGTTTCCCGCGACTCCGGAACGGTTGCCGGGAACCATCGGCCGCCCCGCCGCTACCACCGAAGGTTGCGGCACATTCTGTGGATGGCGGCGTTCACCGCCGCCAGGGAATGCCCTATCTCGCGCGCCTACTACGAGAAGAAGCGTGCCGAAGGAAAGAACCACCGGCAAGCCATACTCGCCCTCGCCCGACGACGCGTCGACGTCCTCTGGGCACTGATCCGCGACCGCAAGACCTTTACCCGACCGGCACCAGCGATCCGCGCCGCAGCCTGAACAGACCGCTTTCCGCCGACGCGACCCGATCGCGTCGGGCCGCCTCACCCCGCCCGCCAAGATCAACCGGAGTCACATGAAGACTCCGGGTGTGGTCCTGGGCTGGGAGAACGGCGGTCCGGGGAACGTGGGTGAACGCGGGCCACTCCCTGCCATCCCAGGTGAACCCCCAGGTCGCTAGACTGGGCCCTCGCGCCCTCGTAGCTCAGGGGATAGAGCATCGGTTTCCTAAGACGACGCTCTATCTCTACCCATAGGCTATTGACCTGCGGGTTCCTATTCTGTTTTGACGTTAGTGAGTCGCACGCGCCCGTTGCTGTGCTCGCTTGCCGAAGATTGGCAGAACAGGCGTAATTCTTGCTCAGGCCGTGCTTCGGTTGGTTCGACGCGTCCTCACCGAGATCTTGCGAAGTTGCCGCACCGCGTCAGTCTATAGTGCCGCAAGCGCTTGAGCTAGCAGCGTGGCGAGTTTGGCTGCGCCTGCCGGGTGGTGATGACCGACCCAGGTAACTCGTCCGATGAGGTATCGGGCGAAGTCGGGGTGGCCGGTCCGACTCTGCCCGGAGAGGCCGGTGCGCGCGGCGTTGTGCAAGGTCGCGCGGAGTCGGTCGTACTCGTCGCGTGGTGTGGCGGGTGGTGGTTCTAACCCGACGCTCCACCTGTGTCCGAAGCGGACGACCTGCGGCTCTTCATTTTCTAATTGCGTGTGCCGATCGCGGCGGGGCGTTGCTGTGGCCGGTTGCTGAAGATCAGCCGGGTGCGTGCGTCATGGTTAGACCCGTCAGAGAAGAGACCGCAGTCGACCATGTCTCGTGTCATCCCGTCCGAGGGAATCCTTACTCGGACTCGCTAATCCGTAGCTCCGGGCGCTGTGGTCCTCTACGGCTGCGCCGAGGTCGGCTAGCTCCTCGCGGGCGCGTGGTGGTTCCAGCTCGATCGGTTGCTGTGCTTCGCTGCTGTACCGCCGCCAGCGGGCATCTAGCACCGCCAGCGGCGAACCAGCTCCGCCCCCTCGTGTGATCACAAAAACCCGCTGCCGTACTACGCTGAGGGGCAGCAGAGATCATTGTGCGTCCACTCTGCCCCTGTCGAACATCCGCAGGAAGGTGGTCAATGATGGAGCCGCTCACCGGGGCGCTCGCAGGTAAGGCCGTTGACTCCATCTTCCGAGCGCTGGGCAAGCTCGGCGAACTCAACAGAGCAGAAAAGCTGGTCCAGCGAGCACTATCGAAAAGGAACACTAGTCTTCCCGAGCCAACCGCCCAGGAACGCCGGAAGCTGGAACGTTTCTTCGCCTTGGTGGAGACATGGTCCCTACTGATTGAGACAAGCGTGGAAGTCAGCCCCGAACTTGTTCGTGGCATAGAGCTTTGCCTTTCTGAGGACCACGACCCCGCCACCCGACACAACATCGCGACCGACTTCGCTGAACTCGCGATTTCCGAGCTTCCAGCATCGCTGGATCCTGACGATCGTGTAGTGTTGACTTCATACCAGAATAGGCATTTGTCGGATCAGGTACGTGAGATTCGTGAGCTGGTGTCCGAGTATCGCGAACCGAGGGCCCCCGCCTCACTCTCGGCCGACGTCGCCGAGTATCGACGCCAACTCGAGGTCGCGATCACAAGGCGTCGTCCAACAAACCAGTTCCCGCTCACATTTCGCGACGAAGACGCACCGGAAAAGCCGCTAGACGCCTTGCCGGAGGTGGTGGCCGCGCATCGCCTAGTAGCTATCCACGCGAAGGCGGGCTCGGGCAAGAGTGCCACTCTGGTCGATCTCGCGTCGCGACTAAGCTCAGGTGGGAACGCCCTTGTTGTTTTTATCGACCTAAAACCGTGGGCGCACGAGCGCAATAGGTATCTTGCGGATAACGAAGAAAGCCCCACTGTCGACCAGATCCTCGAAGCGTCCGCCGTTCCTGCAACCGCAGCGCTAATTCAGGGAATTCACGCGGACCTCGCAGCCGCGGATGCGAGGCAGTATTGGTTGGTGGACGGTTTGAATGAGCTCCCAAGTGGGCTTAGTAGGAGAGTGCTGGAATCTTTGGCCACTTTTTTACGTGGAGTTGTTCGATCGTCGCTGGTGGTAACTGACAGATCGCCAAATCGGTACTCCGCTCCCGAATGGTCACTAGTAGAGATCAACCCGTTGAGGCCCTCAGATGTCGATCTCCTTCTGCCCCCAAGCCCCGCCAGCCTCGAGGTAAGGAGTCCGTCATCCCGGACTACCGCCGTTGATGATTCGGGGCGACGACAACTGCTAACGACCCCGTTCTTCTTAGATGTCGCCATGACCGATGGCAGGTGGACCTGGGAGACCAGCGTTCAAGCCATCCATGGCATGTTCGAGGAACGGCTCGGCCTGAGCGAAGATGACATCGACAACCTCGCTGACTTTGCTCTTGCCATGTACACCAGAAGGGAGGGCCTCACCTTCCCCCTTCGTGACCTGGTCGCAACTGCAGGGCCGTCGGTCGCACGTCGACTTATTGAGTCTCGCGTCATGCTGCTTCCAGACGACGACAGTGCGGTCTTCTACCATCAACTTCTTCATGATTATCTCGCGAGTCGCGCTTTAGCGAGACGACCCGATGCATGGGTTCCAAAGTACTTTGACGCGCTGAGCTTTGATGCCAACACCTACGAGTCACTCATAATGGTCCTAGACCAACTCCAGTCAGAAGAGGGAATCTCCAACTACATCACCGCCCTGTATGACTGGAACTGGTTCGGGACAATCCGATGCGTCGAACGTGCCTTACGAGACGGCTGGCCGCTGCCTCGCCACCTTACGGTGGCCCTCGCCGCAATGCTAGGGGAGAAGCGCTTTGACCCAGTCAGTGGATCGCGTGCTAGAGCGGAGCAGTGGACCGAGAAGTTGGACGGAGTCACTGGGTTTCGATTCAGCAGAGCAACGACTGTTGCGGCCCTGGTTGAAGAGGTCGAGAGAGTCTCAGACGGGTCCGGCCCGGATTGGTTCACAACGTGGTACGGACTCTTTCGGCGGCTTAGGGATCCCTCTCGCCCGGTAAATGAGCTTGACATCTCAGAAGTAAGCAATCCAGATCCGTTCATCGGCTGGACGGCAGCCCAAGTCGCCAGGCATTGCAACCTGGAACCTGACGGCGCTCGGCAAATTCGAGCAATGTATCGCGGCGCCCGACATGCCTTAGATGACACATCATGCTCCATTAGATGGAGAGTTGTGCATTCACTGGGGTGCCATCCTTCGGGCGAAAACGCCCAGCTGCTTTTGGAGGCAATCGATAACGACTCGTACTCGTGGGTCGTCTACGGTGCCGTTCGCGCTCTTTTGGAAATGGCGGCACTTTCTGACGAGGACGCCACTGAGAGGTTCTTGTCACAGGTGGACGCTAGACTTTCCCAGCTTCCTGCGGAACCGTTATCGCAGGTAGCGTGGGCAACGCAGTATGAAGGCGCTTCGGTCCATTGGGCGGAGCGGGTATGGCCGCTCCTCGAGCATGCGCGTGACCTACAGGAAACTGAGGAAGGAAAGGAACTTTGGAAAGTTCGGCTAGAGGCGTTCAAGACTTGGTCGGAACGGGAGAGATCGTGACTGCGGCGCTCCCTCCGCTGGAGCTTACAAGCTTCGCCTGGCGGGCACGAGAGAATGCCAGGGTGCTAGGGAAAACCATGGTCGGTGCAGCCGTCCTAGCGGACAACGGCATCGTGTATCCCGGCTGCAATGTAGAGCACAAATTCCGATCGCATGATGTCCACGCGGAGGTCAATGCCCTCACGTCGATGATCACTGGTGGCGGCATTCGCGCGGTCGCCATAGCGATCGCGAGCACGCGGGAGCACTTTACGCCGTGCGGAAGTTGCATGGACTGGATTTTCGAACTTGGAGGTCCGCAATGCCGGGTCTATATCGCGAATTCTGAAGGTCGGATCGCCTTCGAACACCTCGCTAGAACCCTGATGCCCTTCTATCCGTACTGAACAGCGTACCTCCGCCGGAAATTAGCACGGGCCCCGCCCGACGTCGCAGTACGCGACTCGGGTGGGCTCGACGCAGCAGCCCGGAGTTCGAGCGGTTGGCGTGCCGGTGCGCACCGCCGACCAGCCGGCGCGTCAATCGTGCGGCGAGGGCAGGAAGCCCTACTCCTCCTCGACGAGGTCGTTCACGATTTGTATCGCGGCCCTGATCGTCACGCCAAACGTCGCCTTATCCAATCCTGTAGGAACGCTCACGCGGTTTGTCGAGCGAGCGAACAGTGATCCGCTGAAAACCGCGAGCGGCTCGTCGTAGCCTTGGCCGCGATGCCACCCGTCGGCCAGCCAAGCCTCGCTCCAGCACACTCCGCTGCCGCAGGGTCGGGCCAGCAGCGGCGTCCAGACCGCGAGGACCGGCCGGACCGGAAGTTGTCTGTAGGCAGTGGGTAGCTGGCTACGGTCGAGCAACCCGAGCACCTTGGCTCCCGGCTCCCAACTGAGGAAGCTCTCGCGGGTCACGGCACCCTGCCAGGATGACTCTCCGTCGTGCCAGCGGTGCCAGGCGTACGCTTCGACAGGCACGTCGGTGGGCACGGCGCGGGCCTGATAGCTCGAGGCCGTCCAGAACTTGTACTCCACCGAAAGTAGCTTGCGTCGCCCGTCTGGGCACACGAGTAGGAGGAGGTCGTCGAGCACCGCACGTTTGCCGTTAACAGTGGTGCAGGGACGATATCCGGTGCGGGTTACGTCCATCCCGATGTCGCGCAGGTAGGTCGTCAGCAACGCGCGCAGAATCCCCTCGCCCTCAGCCCTACTGACCAGACCAACCGCTGAGGTCGTGCTGGCGGTCCTTGAGTCGAAATCGTCGATAAGTGCCCGTAGTCACAGCTGAGGCATATTGAAACTCCCGGTCGGGCTGAGGTGCTGTCTGTGACCGAACGCCTGCGCGATGTTCACCGACAAAGCTCACGGACTCACGTCGATTTTGCCATTGACGCGGTCGGCTCTTCTGCCGGTGCAGACGGGCGCGGGCTTGAGACGCCCATAGCCACTGGCGTGGCGAGTCTCATCGGTGCTCGGCCTGAGGCGTTCGCCTTGGGGCATGACACCGTGTTGCGCTGCATAAGCGGGGCGTCGTAGGCATCTGTCGGCGGCCATGGCCATGGCGCGGCCGGCGGGCGCTGGCCCGTCCGGTGGTCCGGGTGTACTTCATCGGTAGTGGTCTACAGAGGTCAAAAGAATCGGCGGAGGCACCATTGCCGCTGTCTCCGCTGGGTTGCGGCCTCTCAATACACTGGACCGGGTCGTGACTACGGAGGTGCCGGGAGTGCGGGATGTCCTGCTCGCGGATCTCGTAGGCCGGGTGAGCGACTTCCAGGCGGGTGGACCCCCGCAGCGTCTACTGGATCCCGAAGGGTTGGTCGTCGCGGCCGATCTGCTGCGTCTTACGACTGATGAGGTGACTGACCGCGAGTCTGTCGACACCGACGCTCTCTACGCGGCTGCAACGTACTACCACGCGCGGTCTGTCGCGTGGCAGAACCTCGTGACGTCCGTCCAGCGCGACTCACAGGCGCCGTCCGGCGAGGATTCGCACGGCAGCGCCAAGGACGATCTTGCCACAGCTCTCGACCTGTACGGGCTACTTTTCCTGGCCGACCACAGGCGGGTACCGCGGGACCTGTGGCCCTACGTGATCCGAGAGACCGGACACGACCCGTGGCGAGATCCTCTTGACCGCGCGGCTGATCTGATCATCGATGGGGAAGACTCCGGGGATTTGGCCCCCGTCGACGAAGCAATCGTCCTCCTGCGAGCGCTCGACGATGCCAGCGATGCTAGCTCCCGCGAAACTCTGTTGGGACACGCACTGCTGCTGCGCGCCAGTGCGACCGACGCGCCGGCCGCCCGTCGGCGCGCCGACGCCGAAGCGGCAGTCAGTGCATTGAGTACCGCTTCCGCCCGCTCCGAGGCGGCAGCGGAGCTTCGGTCCACGCGCCAATCGGCACTCGGCAACGCCTACCTGATGCGGTTCGCGGTCACCGAGGATCCCGGTGACCTGCTGGCAGCCGAGTCGGCGTATCGCGCCGCGCTCGCCGACGTGGCCGCCGATTCTAGGGAGTACGCCAACGCCTGCGCCGGGGTAGGGACGGCAATCGGGAGACGGGCCGAGGTCGCCACGCGGACAGGACAGCAAGCAGTGCCACTGCTGGGTGAGGCTGCCGACTGGTTACGCCGGGCGGCCGGCGGGGGCCCGTCGCGTAACGGCGAGGCGGCCCTGGCCAACCTGCGCCGGGTCATGGCCCTGTGGATCCGTGAGAACGCCCGCACCGCCCGCACCGCCCGCACCGCCCGCACCGCCCGCGCGACCGGCGAGGCCGACTCTGCCGTGCCGGTGGCGCTTCCTGCGGGGGACGGCGACCGGCCGGCGCCGCATGCCGGCGAGGCGGACGTTCGGCAGGCCAACGCGCTGGCCCAGCTCAGTGTTCAGGTCCGCGCCCGGGTGCTGCCGGAGACCGAGGGGTTCCGCCGCGTCGTCGATCCGGCGTTCGCGCTGTCCGCCGCCGCCGTTGACCTGGTGGTCGAGGCGGCCATCGACAGGCACCGCGATGACGTTCCCGTCGACGTTGTGCTCCTGCTTCGGCTGGCCTTGGCGGCTGCGGAGAGTCGCTGGGGTGCCACTAGAGATGGTCCCTGGTGGAGGGTTGCCGATGCCTATGTCGAAGCGGTGCGGCACAGCCTGGCTGATACTCCGAGTGGCGAACGACTCGCCGATGCCCAGAAGGTCCTGACCCGGCAGCTCACACTGCTTCGCGCGCACGAAGCCGAGGAGCGCGACGAACTCTCTGGGACCCTGTTCGCCGCTGGCCTGCTGTACCTGACCCCGTATATGGCTTACATGTCGGGGCTGTCGTTCGACGGGGCGCACGGCCTGTGGCTGGCCCGGCATCGGCGCCAGGCGACGGCGTACCCAGAACGGTCCGACGATGTGGACCGTAGTCCGCTGCCATCGCCGATGGTCGCCGCCGAGCAGGCCGTCGGATACCTGGAGCGGGCGGCTGACCTGGCTCGCGGGCACGAACGCGGCCGGGCGCTCAGGGCGCTCGCGGAGGCCCGTTCCTTCCTGGCCGGGCTGCGACAGGAATCGGCCGACGAGGAGATCCGGCTGGCGTGCCGGGAGGCCTTCGCCCTCCTCAATCCGGCCGACGACGTGATCGGCTACCTGTACCTGCTGCGGATCCTGAATCGGTTCGGCGAGGTCGGTCTGCCTGACGAATTGGTCGACCTCCTACCCCTCCCACTCGCCACGATGCGAGACCGCTACGGCTTGAACGAGGCGTCCTCCGCGTTCGCCGAGGCCCTCGCACTCGCCGCAGAGGCGGTGCGCCCGGATTTGGAGGCGGAACTGCTGGCGGCAGCGGACGAGGAACTGCCCCGCCTGTGGAACGACGCGCAGCGTCGTCAGCGCTGGATGAGCGAGGTGCATCTGCTCGTCGACGGGCACCTGCCCTGCTCGCCAGCGCTTCGCGAGATCCCGGAACTGGTCGAGCAGGCGCGGGCCCTGGCGGCTGAGGACAGCTGGAGCAGAGTGGAGTTGGCCGCCACGCTCATTCACTTGGCCGCGCATTCACCCGTCGACGGTGCCCACCAACTCGGCCGGGATCTAATAGCAGAGGCACACGAGGCGGCGCCGCAGCTGTGGGACTGGCACCACGACGCCATCGACTATCTCGACGCAGGCCTCGCATACGACCTCGGCATGCAAGCCGACCGCGCCGAAGCGCACGCCGACGCGGCGCGCGAGTACGGCGCTGCGGCACTGCGCTATGCCCTGTGCGGGCAGCTCGACCTCGCACTGAACAGCCTCGATGCGGGGTTGCAGCAGGTGTTCGCCTGCGAGGACGCCACCGCCGGCCGCGCGGCCACCGCCTTGCTGCCCGCCGCGGCCGGGCTCGGCGTCGGAGCCGACGAGTCCGTGGCCTGGACGCTGCACGAGTTCTACCGCAAGTTGCTGTTCGCGTTGATCGGATCCAGCGTCGACGTCGCCGCGGTGGCGGTCGTCCACCAGGCCGCGAAGGGCCGCGGGTTCTCCTCGGCGCTGCACTCCTGCGGGCCATTGACCGCCACCCCTCAGCTGCTGCGCGACCTGCAGCGGACCCGGGCCGACGAAGCGCTGCTGCCCGGCCCGCCGCCTGACGTCGAGCTGCCTGGCGGGGCGGAGACGGCGATGGTCTGCTACGCCGGCTCCGCGGAGGCCGAGACGGAATCCGACGTCGATGCCGTGCATCGCAACCGGCAGCGGGCATCCGATCGACGCGTCAGCGACGAACTGACGGCCGCCCGCAGCCCATGGCGCCTGCCCCTGCTCACGCTCGACGAAGTGCAGGCGCTCCTGCCACCGGAGACCGTGCTCGTGTCGCTGATGCTCGGTGAGGGCCGCCGCGACGCGGCAAGCCCCCCGGTCGCCGCCCTGCATGGGCTGGCGATCACCCGGGACAGCGTCGAGCACCGCAGCATGCTGCTCCCACAATTCGCCGGCGGCCTGATCAGGTTTTACCGGGGCACCCACCACCTCACGCTGTCCCCGCTCGCGCTGCACGTCGCCGACCTTCGCCGCGCCATCACCGCTGATCCACTGCACCGCGTCGTAACCCGCGACGCCCAGCAGACTCTGGCCGAACGGCCCGACACATTCCTCGCCGGCTTCCTCGACCGTGTGCCGCACTGGCACGCGGAAGGCCGCCGGCACCTGTGTGTCTGGGCCGACGGGCCACTCCATTACGTCCCGTTCCACCTGCTCGCCGCCGGCAGCGGCACGCTCGCCGACGACTGGACCGTCACCCAGATTCCCAGCGCCGAACTGCTGCGTGGGCGCCCACCCTCGGCCCGCCACCGCTTCCTCGCGTTCGCCTCGGCGGCCGGCGGCACCCGACATGGCCTGCCGGCCGAGGATGCGCTGGAGGTTCACGCCGCACAGGTCGCCGAGGCAATGGCCGGCGCGGCGATCCTCGGCCCCGCCGCCACCCCACAGCGCTTCCTTGCCGCACTGGCCGAAGCACGGTACATCCACGTCGCCGCCCACGGCGCCCACAACGAATGGGCACCCTGGTTCCAGTGCCTGTATCTGTCACCCGGCGCCGACGACGACGGCCGCGTCTTCGCCCACGACATCCTGCGTACCGACCTGCGCGGAGTGGATCTGGTGACACTGAGCGCCTGCGAGTCGGCGTTGGGCCGATTCGACCCGAACGACAACCTCCGCGGCCTGCCGGCAGCCCTGCTGTCCGCCGGCGCGGCGGCCGTCATCGGTTGCCTGTGGCCCGTGCATCCCCAGGTTGCCACCGACTTCTTCGGCCATCTCTACCAGCGGCTCGCCGCCGACCCGGATCGGCGCGCCGCCTTCGACGCGGCCCAGCGCGCTACCCGTGACCGCCATCCCGCCTACCGTGACTGGGGCGCTTTCGTCTACATAGGAGACTGGCGCACCACGGCAACCACCGAGGAGCCAACAAGTGGATGATCACTCCACCGCCACACTTCATGAGGTCGACCTCGTACTGGAGCCACGGCTACACGCGCCCGATGCGCCACCGCGTGTTCTCGGCCGCGTCTCTCTCGGTAGTCCGGTGGTGCGTCAACTGACCGCCGCTTCGGCGACCTCCGACCCAGACTGGCGTGAGTTCCTCGAGGCTGAGGCGGAGCACAGCACCTACCTCATGCTGAGCCTGTTCTGCGCCTTTCGCGCCGCACCTGGCAGCGACTCAATCGTCGACGCGGCCGTCGGGGTGCACCTGAAAGCACCGGACGCGCCCGCGGATCGGCAGCCGATCGCCTGGTCCATCGACCCGAAGCGACGCTCCCACGCAGTGCCCCGGACCGGCCGTATCTCACTCACGGCCAAACTCACGATCATCGAATCAACCATCGAATATGCACCGGACGGCAGCGGTGAGGAACTGTTCGTCGTCGGGATGGGCGAGCACGACAGCGACCCCGAATGGCGCTTCCGGGCGGTGAGCGGCGCGCCGCTGATCGGCGACGAAGAACTCACCATCGTGGTCAAGGCGCCAGCCGGCACTCCCGCCCGAGCGGACGTCACGGTGGCCGCCACCGTCAAACACCGCCGGCTCGGGTTGCTCCCGTACCGAGCGGACCTACCGCCCGTCGTGCGGACTGTTGATTTGCCAGCCATGTAACCCTGAACCCGAGGACCACGGGGATCAAGGATGTCGACTTGCGGACACGGCTTCCCGATCTTGGAGGGCCCCGTAGCGAGCCCTGTGTCGGTAATCTAGGCGAGACCATCGACATCGCCTGGTAGGCGGAGCAGGCTTACATTGACCTGGAGGATCCGCTAAGTGCCGACACACCACGTAAACCTTGATGCCCTGATTCCCCGCGAGGACTTTGAGCTCGCTGGCAACGAGCCACTGACGCAGCCGTCGATCCTTAGTACAAGTCTAAAGGTTACGGATCTCGTGGCTGAAAGTCTCATCTACAATGTATTGAGAAAACCCGACTTTCAGCGGGAGACGGCCAGCTGGCCGCCGGACAAGGTTGCAGAATTGGTCCGTAGTTTCCTGGAAGGGGACCTCATACCGTCCGTCATCATGTGGCGATCGCCCATCAGTGGCAGCATTTTCGTCATCGATGGAGCACATCGTTTGAGCGCATTGGTCGCCTAGGCTCACGATGACTATGGTGACCGGCATACCTCAATAGAATTTTTCAATAACGTGATTCCGGTCGAACAGCGGAAAGCGGCCGAAGCGACCCGTTCTTTGATCGCGGAAACAGTCGGTTCGTATCGGGACCTCAGTGTAGCCCTACGAAACCCAGAGGCTGTTTCTAAGGAGCGCCTTCGCCTGGCGCGTAACCTGAGCGCCTTCGCAGTAAGCCTCCAATGGGTGATGGGCGAAGCCGACAAGGCGGAGAGTTCGTTCTTCCGCATCAATCAACAGGCGACTCCTATCGATCAGGCCGAGCTGGAAATGATCAAAGCGAGGCGCAAGCCGAACGCTGTGGCGGCTCGTGCCTTTATCAGAGCAGGAACCGGGCACAAATACTGGTCCTCGTTTGGCGCTCAGACGCGCTCTGAGATCGAGCAAATCGCCAAAGAAGTTTACGACCTAATTTTTAAGCCCTCGCTGGATACCTCGATACGCAGCGCGGATCTTCCTGTGGCTGGTCGCGGGTACTCTTCGGATAGCGTGAAGATGGTTTTCGAGCTCGTAAACTTCGTAAATGGCATTTCGCCAGAAACTTGGCGTAGGGGCAAAGTTTCTACGACTAAGCCTGGCTCGGAGGCGGCCGGTAGAGCGGAACTAGCTGACGATCACGACGGCGAGCACACCCTACGCTTCATGAGAGCGGTCCGAAAGGCTGCCTCGCGCATTGCTGGAAATGACCCTGCCTCGCTTGGACTCCACCCTGCCGTCTACTTCTATAGCGCGACGGGGCGGTTCCAACCGGCTGCTTTCCTCTCTGCTATCAGCTTCGTGACGAACTTGGTAAATCGGCGGCGCCTCAACCAATTCATGGCCATTCGCGCCGACTTCGAGGAATTTCTGGTCACACATAAGTATTTCCTGAACCATATTGTGCGACGACACGGTAGTCTGACGCGGTCTGTTTCGCCCATAACTGTTATGCTGGAAACCACCTTTGAAGCTTTGACTCAAGGTGCAGATACGCCGCAGATCGTCAACATTCTCAAAGATCAGCCGGACCTAAGGACGGCCCTAAGGGAAGTAGATGGCGTCAGAGGTGAGCGTGGAAGAAGCTTCTCAACGGAGACTAAGAACATGGTTATTCTGAGAGAAATTATCGACACGGCCCCCAAGTGTAGAATATGCGGCGCGCGCCTACCGCTTAGCGCGGCATCCTTCGACCATATCGTACGGAGGGCTGATGGGGGCTCCGGGACGCGCGAAAACGCGCAGCTAACTCACCCCTACTGCAACACCGGGTTTAAGGAATCGATTCATTCTCGCGAGTCTGGAGTCGCCTCTCACGGGACAGTGGCCCGAGCCTAGGGAGTAGCGGCTACGTCGAGCGGAGATTGAGCTCCAGCAGGCCACTTCGCATTGGCCGGCTATCCTTCTTGTAATCCCAGCCACACGCCCTGCCCGGTCAGCGCGTTGCTTGAGCCTTAGGGGCGTCGACGCAGCGGGCGGACCGCGTACCTCACTTCGATGCCACATCGTGCCCCGATGGCCTCGTTCCGATGCCTGTCACTCGCGTCGATCTCCGCGTCGATGCGGACCGAAAGGGCGACTCCGGGGCGACCGCTCTCTGTGGCGCCGATGGTCAGGGCTGCCCAGAGAAGATCTTTGAATTGATTGGGCGGTCCCCAGCAGAGGTAGCGCTGGGTCTTGCCGTCCGTGGCCAGGCAGTGAGGCGGTTTGTCGGCCTGGCTGTCCGGGATGTAGCGCCATTCTGGTCCGAAAACTGGTCCGATGAAATCGGCTGGAGGGGCATAGTGCATCGCGGTGAACTGCGAGAACCTGCCCATATTCTCAAGCGCTCGGGCGTACTCTTTGAGTGGGACCTCCTTGATCCACAAATGTGGGTTCGAGACGAACCTCGAAAGGAGGCCGCCGATGCGAGGGTCGTCGACCCAGCGGTTGTACTGAGCCGTTTTTGCCTGTGCTGGAAGGCGCTCCCAGTCAAGGCTGTCGGCGTCGGTGTAGAGAAGTTTCACTACCTCGTCCCGGACACTGGCCGGGATGGTTGGAGTCGCCGGCATCTTTCAACTGCCTGTCTCAAGGGTGGCGGGAAACTGTAAGCGGTGCTCGTCGTAGGCGGTCTCGAGGCTCGCCGCGTCTTTGATCCACTCCTCCATCAGCGATTCGACACGTTGATCAGAGAAGGTGATCGTGGATTCATGGCCCAGCGGCAGCGTCTCGACGTCGTCAGCGTCTATGTCGCGGCGCAGTTTCAGGGTGGCGGCGATACGGCGCAGATCACTGACGAAGTCGAGGACGGCGACGCGGTCCTTGCCTTCTCGCAGCCGCAGGCCGCGACCGAGTTGTTGGACGAAGATGCGCCGGCTGTGGGTGACGCGGGCGAAACAAAGGATGTTGACGTCGGGAATATCAACACCCTCGTTGAGGATGTCGACGGCAGTGAGGACTCGAGTCTCACCTGCTCGGAAGGCCAGCAGCCGCCGCTGTCGTTCTCGCATTGGCAGGCCGGCGTGGATAGCTTGGCTGCTGCCCCAGGGCGGAGAGTCGTTGAGCATGTCGGCCATTCGTTCGGCGTGCTCGATGGTGCGGCAGAAGACTAGGGCACGGGGTCGTGGCGTACGGTTCCAGGTGGCAGCGAGTTCGTCGCGGATCGCCTCGTCGCGCTCTGGCAGGAACAGTCTGGCGTTGAGCTCTTTGAGGCTATAGCCGTACTCGCTGGCCGTGCGGACGACGTCCCAGTCGATGTTGTCGACGAAGAGCCGGTATTCGACCTGGGCGAGGTAGCCGCGGCGCATGCCCTCTTCGATGCCCAGGGTGTAGCTGGGCTCACCGAAGTGCGTGGTCAGGTCGTAGCGGTCGCCGCGCCAGGGGGTGGCGGTGACGCCGAACTGCCGCGCTGGCGCGAGTCGGTCGAGGAGTTCGGCGAACTGGCCGTCTTCACCGACGTGGTGTGCCTCGTCGATCATGACGAGGTCAGGTTTGTAGCCGATCCGGACGACAGCGAGCGCTGAGGCGACCGTGGCGCAGGTGACCCCAGCGAGGTCGTCGGGGCGATCGTCGCCAGTGAGGAGCCGGGTGCGAGCATGCTTTGGGAGATGTGTCCAGAGGGCTCGTTCGAGCTGGGCGACCAGGTCGCGGGTGTGCGCGACCACGAGAACGTTGGCGCTGGGTGCGTGCCGCAGGTGTTCGGCGATGACGGACCCGCCGACGACGGTCTTGCCCATGCCGGTGGCCAGGATGAGCATGGCTCGACGCCGGTCGGCCAGGTCAGCGTTGATGGCCGCGGCGGCGTCGCGCTGGTACGGGCGCAGGGTGACCGGTGCGAGGTGGCTGGGGGCGCGGTCGTACGCGCGACGTAGCACCTCCCCAGTCCAGAACTTGACGGGGCGGGTGATCGCGGCGAGTTCGTCGGCACGGCGGATCGCCTTAGGGCCGGGTGCACTGGTCGTAACCACGGCGGCCTCATCGGCTCCGTAGAGCTCTCGGGCGCGCTGGACCTCATCGACGGCCTCGGCGCCGATGAGCCCGTTGAGCTTCCACTTGCATTGCAGGACCCAACCGCGGCCGCCGTGCCAGCCGAGGACGTCGGCGCCGCCGTCACCGGATCCGTCGATGGTCGCGAGGTCGGTGAAGCCGAGGTGCATCAGGAGGCGTTCGACCTGACGGGGGAACTGACGTGGTCCGACGTCGCGCAGGAAGGAGGCATCCATGAAGTTCATGACGTGTCCGCCTACGCCGCGTCGAGTTCACGTTCGACGAGGTCACAGCTGAGTCGCATACGCTGCAGCTCGTCGATCTCGAGACGTGGCGTGTGGTCGGCCATGAGGGCGATCTCGTTGACGAGGCTAGTCACCCGGGATAGGCCGAGCGCGCGGGCGGTCTCGTCGGTAAGGGTGCCGAATCGCCGACGGAATACGCGGCCGTCGAGGAAGGCGTCGGGTCGACGTTCGATGAGACGCACGATGGCCGAGGCCGGTACGTAGTGAACGAACTCCCCGGTGTCGATCGCGTCCTCCCAACCGCCGCTGACGCGCTCCAGGGCGAATCGGCGCTCGGCCTCGGCTGTCTCGCCGGGCAGCAGCATCTCCCAGTAACCGGTTGGCGAGCCCTTGATCTCGTGCAGCATGAGGGTTCTGATGCGGTCAAGCAGGTCGCGTGATCGCTTGGCGAGGGAGTCGACGGTGATCCGACGATCGTTGGACGCACGAAGCTTGATCTTCTCGAGGACCGTGATCAGCGGCTGCCGCGCGCCGGGGGTCCTGGCGATGAGGAACTCGGCGAGGATGACCTGGACCAGCTCGGTGAGGTCGACACCGAAGTCGGTCAGCATGGGGTGCCTGCGGGCGAGGTAGACCTCTACGCGGGGCGCCCGGGTGAGATGGGCGAAGATCGCTACCGATCGTCCGGTCGGGTCGACCAGTTCGGCCTCGTCGACGGCATAGACGGTGACATCAGCCTTGCCGAGCTCGGCGGCGTCGAACTTGCCGCCGAGCGCAGGCGCTAGCGTGGCGGCCTCGCGGTAGCGGCTGAGCCGTTCATCGACGGTCTCCGGCCGAGCGGGGGACACCGCCGGTGTCGGCGAAGGACCGGTGGTGGGGCGTGCGCGCTTGTCGTCGCTCGAGATTCCCGGTCCGCTGGTTGTGCCGCTACCCGTCGTGGGCTCGGTCAGGCCCATCTCGTCGAGGACGTCTCCCGGTTCCCGTTGGGTGGGTACGGTCAGGCCCTTGTCATGTTGCTCGGCGGCCTGGTACCAGATGTCATCGCTCTGGTACGCGGCGTCGCCCTTGCGGAATCGGTCAACCCAGTCGGTGACCTTGTCGCGCAGGGCCGTCTGACCGTTGCCGGGGATGAGGTATTTCAGGCCGGGCTTGTCAGTGCGGAAACCGGTATACAGCAGGGCCAGAGGGCTGCGGTTCTCCTCGAAGCCTCGCCTTCTCGCGATGTTCGGTCGTAGCGGGGCCTCTCCGCGGACGGTCCGGACTACCTTCTTCCACTCGCGAGTGTCGTATTCGAAGGCGGTCTTCTGGTAGTTGACGGCGACGTGGTCGCAGTGGATCTCGCCGACGATTCGGCCCTCGTTGCGGGGGTTGTCGACGGGATACTCCTTCTCGGGGTCTTCGTTTCCAGTTGGGTCGACCCAGTTGAAGATGTTGTGATCGCGCAGAAGGATCTTGCGGCCGTTGCGGAGGAAGTCGATGCCGTAGTCGCTGGAGTGCAGGTAGCGTTGGATGCCGATCCATCCGTGGATGCGTTGTTCTCGGATCTCGAGCCGGCCGCCGTTCGGGCAGAACACGCAGGTCTCGTGGTCGGCGGCCTGCCACTTGCCGCAGACGGCGCAGGCCTTCATCGTGCCCATCGTGACGTCGATGCGCTGCACGGCTCGGATGTCGACCCCGTTGCGGGTGACATACCGATCCTCGCCCCAGATACACGGTCGCCGCGGTTCGACCTTCCGCCGGTTGACGGTGAGTTCGAACTCGTGTTCGCGCAACAGGTAGCTGTAGACGTCACCCAGCTTGGTGCGGATAGCTTGGTGCCCTTGTAGCAGGGTCAGTCGCTCAGGGCGCAGCGCGCTGATGATGACCTTCGTGCCGTGGTCGGCCGGGTCGTCCTTGGGTTCGTAGGTCACCGGAACGTCGTAGGTGTTACCAGTGCTGAGACTCGGCAGGTCGAGCGTGACCAGAGTCCAGTGTGGGTCACCGGCGCGGGTGGTTCGTACCTGAGTGCGTTGACCGAGCCGAGCAGTGGCGATGTTGAAGCCCATACCGAACAGGCCAAGCGCCCCGTGCGCGTTGTTGGAGGTCCAGCCGGCGCGGATTGCGTTGTTCAGCGTCGCGAGGTCCATGCCGCGACCGTTGTCGACGACCCAGACCTCGGCGCTCTTCAGGTCGCTGCCCTTCGGCGGCAGGGAGATCTGTACCGTTGGTCTCTCTCCGCCGGCGTGGCCGGCGGAGAGGAACTCGTCGAAGGCGTTGTCGATGAGTTCCGCCAGGCACTGCCACGGGCTGAACTCGATGTCGCCCAAGACCGTGAGGATCCGCGGATCCGGTGTCACGTCGATAGCCTCGATCGCCACTCACACCCCCAAATTGATCACGCCCGCCGCAGCGGCGATGACGAAGGGCACCCGTCGACCGATATCGACGCCGACCCGGTGCGGAGCGTATCGGATAACCCGCTCCGCGCGCATCCCAATCGGGGCGGTGGAAAGACCAGTCGCGGCGACGAAGGCGTATGCCGCCATAATTGGAGGCGGTTCTTATATCACGCCTACGGCTAGAGAATAACAAGCCGGTTCAGAGTCGGTCAAGCAATCACCACGGATGGACCTATAAGCCTCTAAACGGGCAATTCTATCCGTCGTTGGGCTAACGCTAGTGAAACAGTTTCGAGAAACGCCCCGCCGGCGAATGTTTGTCGCACCTGTGTGTTCTCATCATTCGTCTAAGGACAGACGCGAAGATGCGGAGGCCTGGCCATGCGTGAGGAGCTGGTCGCGAGAACTGTCGAGGTACTCGCCGAGGACGCTGATCGCCTCGGCGAGTTGACGTGGGACCACTTCGTGGGGATCGTCAGTCGGCGACAACTCGACGCCGATGAGGTGTCCAGTGCCCTCGCCGAGCTCGCGCGTCACGGCTTGACCGTTGAGCGAGAACGCGACGAGGAGCGACAGCTCGAGGAGTCGCCCGGGCTCGCCCGCTCTTGGCGTTTGCCTGCTCAGATGCGGCGTCATCGCATCTTGACGGCGGAGGAGGAGGTGGCGCTCGGTCGGCGGATTCAGCTCGGTATGGCGGCTAGGGAGCGGCTTGAGGAGGACGGTGGCGACGCGTCGGCGCGGCGCTTAGTCGAGGATGGATGTCAGGCTCGCGACGAGCTGGTGCGCTCGAACCTGCGGCTGGTGGTCAGCATCGCGCAAAGGTACGGCCCCAGCGCGGGCGATCTCGACTTCGACGATCTTGTTCAGGAAGGGACCTTCGGGCTTCAGCGTGCGGCCGAGAAATTCGATCCCGCTCTGGGGTATAAGTTCTCGACCTACGCGACATGGTGGATCAGGCAGTCTATTGGTCGCGGAATAGATATGACCGGCTCCCCTATCCGCCTGCCCGTGCACATCTGTGAGAAGGTTCGGAAGATCAATGGTTATGCCCGTTCATTCGAATCCCGGAACGGGCGGCCTCCCTTTTTGTCAGAGCTCGCGGAGGGGACCGAGATGGACGCGGCCGACGTTCAGGCTCTGCTGGACATCTCACGCCCCCTCATTCGACTCGACACGCCGGTAGGCGATGATGGCGGAGTAAGCACACTGGGTGACTACCTGATGAACGATCCAATGCCCGCGCCGGACGATGTCGTTGCCGCCGAGAATGTCTCCGCACAAGTCACCGGTATTCTCCAGGCGAATTTCGACCCTCGCTCGGTCGACATCCTCGAGCGTCGGTTCGGACTCGGCACCGACGAGCCTGCGACGCTCGAGGAGATCGCACAGGTCCACGGAGTCACCCGCGAACGCGTGCGGCAGATCGAACTGAAGCTGCTCATGACCCTGTCATCCGATCACGTGATCCTGGACCTCGCCCAGTCTTGGGGCCTTCGACCGCAACCGAACTCACCCGCCGCCAAGCGCGCGGCCGTGGCGGCATCGTCCGGCCGGTCGACGCGCGCCAAGGCGACCACCTCACAGGAGGGCAAATGATCGACCACAAGGAACGCTTCGTCCAGTGGCTGGACCAGCGCGTCACCAGCGCTGGACTGGGCACCGACGATACGACCAGCACCGTCGACCCTTCCGGGGTGTTCTGGCTGGGGCGTCTCGCGCCGGAAAAGGAGGCGATGGCGGAGACCCGCAGGGAGCGGCGAATGGACCCGTGCTCCGTCGGAATACGGTTCAAACCCGCGACGTCTGGGCCGTGGTCGTTCCGGGTGCGGGTACGCGCTCGGGGATGGAACCGGATCACGGCCGGATCCAAGGATCTCGACACACCTGAGGAGTGGGAGAAGTCTGCGGTCGCGGAGGCGACGATCGACGTCACGGCGCACGGGAGCATGCGCCCAACTGACTTCGGCGCCGAGCTGCTTACGTCGGCCCTGCGACGGGCCGGCATCGGTACGGCCACGGCTGTGGTGCAGGTGTCGGACGAGTCCTGGCGGGGCACACCAGAACTTGTCGTAACGGTGGTAAACACCACTGCCGAGTCGGGCCAGCCAAAGGGCGAGCGTTACCTATTCGAGGTGGAGCTCGCGGTCGAGGGGCTCCCTACCGCCCCATTTATCCTCGAATCGCTGCCAGACAGCTTCCGCTACGAGCGCGAGCTGCCAGCGCTAGGCATCAACTGCGGCGTCGAGAGGCGGGGGACGACGTTCGTCACCACGGACACGGTGGTCGTGTCGACCAAGCGGCCCACCTTTCGTTTCGGCTACACCGCCGAGGACAAACTGGACCTGTCGTTCGCCGGGCTCACCGATGACCCCCTTCCCCGGCTACGCCAGCTCGTCGACGGATACGCCCAGTGGGGCCAGGACGCTTGGTCACCCGAGGCCCTGGCGCGGCTGCAAGGCGACGGCCCGGCGTGGACACCGGAGATGATCGCCGAGGCCGACCGTGGCCGGGCGGCGTACGAGGCGGAACTCGATCGCCTGCGCCGCGGCCTCGCCGCCCTGGAGTCCTCACCGCAGCTACTACGGGCCTACCGCCTGATGAACAAGGCCATGGGACGCACGGCAAGCCGCCGCGGCATCACGGCCTGGCGCCCGTTCCAAGTGGGATTCCTGCTAGGCGTACTACCCAGCCTCGTCGAGGGCCGACGCGATTGGAACACCGTCGAGATCGTCTGGTTCGCCACCGGTGGCGGCAAGACCGAGACCTACCTCGGTCTGTTGGTTCTCGCTGTCTTCCACGACCGGCTCCGCGGCAAACACTCGGGGATCACCGCCTGGTCTCGGTTCCCCCTGCGCCTACTGTCGTTGCAGCAGACTCAACGTTTCGCCGACGCGCTCGGTGCTGCCGAACTGGTACGCAGAGAGCACCGCGTCCCCGGCGACCCGATCGCTCTCGGCTACTACGTCGGCAAGAGCAGCACCCCCAACGAGATCCCGGTGGAGCCGACCAAGGACAACCCCATCGACGTCGAGGACGACACCATGCCAGCACGCTTCAACGTGCTGTTGCGCTGCCCCCTCTGCGCTGCCCGCGATGTTTCCACACGATTCAACCGGCGGCATTGGCGCCTCGAACACTTCTGCTCCGCGCCCGACTGTCCATCGATCGGGGAGGCGCTGCCGCTGTTCGTGGTCGACAGCGAGATCTATCGCTTTCTGCCCAGCGTCGTGATCGGCACCCTCGACAAGGCCGCGCTGATCTCCATGCAAGCCGCCATGCGCGGTTTCATACACGGTCCCGCCGGACGATGCCGGCGCCCCGGCCACGGCTTCACCTACGCCAAGCGCGGCAGCAGACCAGCGGGCTGCCTCGTACCTGGCTGCAAAGACCCAAGCGAGACCATCAAGTCACACGACCGCGCGATGTTCGCGCCGTCGTTTCGACTACAGGACGAGCTGCACCTGCTGCGGGACTCCCTCGGCGCGGTCGACTCACACTACGAGTCGATCCTCGACGACCTGCAGGTCAAGAACACCGACACCGACCCGCCAAAGATCATCGCCTCCTCGGCCACCCTATCCGGCTACCAGAGGCAGACCTCCACGCTCTATGGCCGGCACGGACGGGTCTTCCCGGCGCTCGGACCGTCGGTCCACGAGAGCTACTGGAGCGCCGCAACACCGGCGACACTGCGCCGATACGTCGCCGTCTGGCCCCGCGGAGTGACCCTCGAATGGGTGTCCGACCGCACCATCACCGTCCTCCAGCAGTCCGTACGAAGACTGATCCGCGAGCCCGACGTGGTATGCGCCCAGGCCGAGATCGAGCCAATCCACGTGCCCGAACTCCTGGATCTCTATGGCACGAACGTGATCTACGGCAACACCGTCAAGGACGTCGAGGCCGCCCGCCGATCCATGGGCACCCAGGTAGACGTCAACCCGCTCAACACCGTCTCCCTCACCGGCCAAACTCCCTTCGACGACGTGCGCACGGCCATCGCCGAACTCGACAGGCCTGCGGCGGACTTCGACGAGCGCGTCCACGTCGTCGCCGCGTCATCCATGTTCTCGCACGGCGTGGACATCGACCGACTGAACATCATGACCGTCCTGGGCGTGCCGCTGACCACGGCCGAGTTCATCCAGACCACCGCCCGCGTCGGCCGTACCCACCCCGGCCTCGTCTACGTCGTTCACAAGATCGGACGCGAACGCGACGCTAGCGTCTACAGCCACTTCCAGGCATTCGTCGAGCACGGCGACCGCCTGGTCGAGCCGATCCCCGTGACCCGCAGCAGCCGACGCGTCCTCGACCTAACCAGCGCCGCAGCGATCGAGGCCCGACGACTGTTCTTCCACGAACCCCGCTCCGAACGGCTCAAACTCACTACCGCCGACCTACTGCGCGCCCACCACCGCACGGTCGTCACCACCGTCGACGACGAAACCAAGGCCTTACGCGAGATGCTCGGCATCCGCGACGACGAGCACCTACTCGACGAGGACCTACGCCGTGCCGTGGAGATCTACTTCGCCAAACTCAACGACCTTGGCTCCGGCGCCAAGTGGCCCCGCGACATCCTGCACCGCCGTCCGATGACCTCCCTGCGAGACGTCGAGACCCAGATCCCGATCAGCGACGACTAAGGAGCACACCACTGTGAAGGACAAGCGCAGCGGCACCCAGGTGCTCTACGGCCTACTGCCCGAACAAACCGCCGACCTGCAGGGCGGGATCTGGAAGACCGTCGAGTGGCGCGACCCCATCAAGGTCGACGTCGATGAGGCGGCGATCCGGCAACGACTGGAGACCGAGATCCTCGGCTGGACCAGAGACGTCGGTGCCGTCCACGCCTCCCGCACCCTCGACGTCGAGGTCGTCAAGGTCAACGACGCCCGGGGTGTCAAGGTCGAGCGGTACCCCGAGATCTATATCTGCCGCCACTGCCGGCGTATCGAGTTCGTACGCGACAGGACCTGCGTGTGCGGTCAGAAAAGCTGGCAGCAGAGCCACTTCGTCGGCTACCACGAGTGCGGCCGTCTCGAGGCCCCCCGCATCCCTCGCTGCGAACGGCACAACCAGGTGCGCATGGAGTACCAGCCCACGATCGACGCCAGCAAGATCCTCTTTAAGTGCCCGATTTGCCAGACGACCCTGCAACGAGGCTTCTCATACCGCCGCTGTCCGTGTGGCCGCCGCTGGCCTCAACGAGACTCCCACGCTCTGGCCTACACCGTGCACCGATCTGCCAGCGTCTACGCGCCCCAGAGCTTCGTGCTCATCAACCCGGGGACCAAACGCCGCATCATCGAGATCACTGAGTCCGGTGGTCCGCGCCGCGCCCTCACGTGGGTTCTCAACGGCATGCGGGAAGACCGCCCGAGCGAACGCCAACACACCACCAGTTCCTTGATCGATCAACTCGTCGCGAGCGGTGTGTCCCGTGCGGTCGCCGAGCAGATGGCCGGGGTGGCCGCCAGCCATGGTGAACTGACGAGCGAGGACGACCTCGGGACCCTCGCCGTCGCGCCCCACGAGCGGCTGCTTCAGGCTGAGCGCGAGGCGGTGGACCTCGCGCTGGCCACCTTTGACGGCCGGGTTCGGGTGCCGGACCTGATCAGTGACGGCGTGCCCGTCGCCGTGCGGGACCGATACACGAACGCCTACCCCGAGGCCATGCGGCGTGCGGGGCTAGAGACCGTCGAGCTCGCCGACCGTTTCCCCGTGATGCGCGCGGTCTACGGGTTCACTCGTGGGGGCACTGTGCCGGGCGCGGTGAACCTCAACCTATTCAGCGGGAAGCGGGGCCGCCGCGTCTACGCCGACCCGCAACAGTCTGAGGCCCTGATGTTCCGGCTGAATCCCACGCTTATCGCCCGCTGGCTGCGTCAACGGGGACATGACCTGCCCACCGCGCCCGACGACCGAGGCCTACGCGCCGCGATCGCCAGCGCCATCGATCTGCCCGACAGGTTCAACGAACACACGGGCCACCCGACACCTGGCTCGGACCTCCTGACGCTGGTGCACTCCTACGCGCACCGAGTCATTCGTCAGCTGTCCGTATTCGCAGGCGTGGACCGCGAGAGCCTCGGCGAGTACCTCCTGCCCAGCCACGGCGTGTTCTTCGTGTTCGCCGCCGCGCGAGGCGACTTCGTGCTCGGCGGCCTGCAGGCGGTGTTCGAGAACGACCTGCAGACGTTCCTCGACGCTGTCGTCAACGCCGAGCACCGCTGCCCTCTCGACCCCGCGTGCGAGCGCAACGGCGGCGCCTGCCACGCCTGCGCGCACTTGGGGGAACCGGTCTGCGGACACTTCAACCGGTACCTTGGCCGCGGGACGCTCTTCGGTCCAACCGGCTACCTCGGGCAAGTGAGCTAAAGATGATCCGACAGGGTGCGGGCCGTTGCGACCGCGGCTCGCACCCTGTCAGCCGCGACCTCAGCGTCCTCGTGTTCCCAGATCCGCAGGACCGTCCACCCCGCCTCCCGCAGCCGGAGATCCGTCTCGACATCACGTCTGCGATTGCCCTCAATCTTCGACGCCCAGAATTCCGCGTTGAGGCGCGCCGGCCGGTAATGCGCCGGACAGCCATGCCAATAACAGCCATCTACGAACACCGCGACCCGCGCCCTCGTAAAGACGAGGTCCGCAGTGCGTCGCAACGACGGTATGGGGCGGATGCCGACACGGTAGCGCAGGCCCATCGACCACACCGCGCGGCGAACGCGCATCTCCGGTCGGGTATCGCGACCACGATTTCCGCGCATCACCCGTGTGATCGCGTCCGACGAAGCGGCTGGCGACGGCAGCGAGCTAGCGTTGAGCCGCATCACGGTTGTAAGGTCCGCGCCTTTGGTCGTCTCGTCATCCCTTCGGCCTCAACTGAGCCCGCACGGAGTCACCTACGACCTTCGCCAAGTCCACGGGCACCGCGTTGCCCAACTGGCGCATCTGGGGACCCCGCGAACCGTCAAGCTTCCACTCGTCGTCGAAGGTCATCAACCGTGCCACCTCACGAACGGTCAAGTAACGGTATCGCCCCAGCCTGTCGATGACGGTGAGCTCACCACCAGCGACCCCGTGGACACCGGCCTTGATCGTCTTCGAGGGCATGTCGAGATCGCTGGGCTGATGGCCGCGATACATCCTCGCCCCAGGCCATCCGACGTGATGCAGTGGACCGCCGGAGTGCTTCCGGTCAAGCGTGGGCTCGTCGAGGCCCTTGATCCCGTCCCGTACGGTCCGCCATGGTGCCTTGTCGTCGGGCAGCATCTCCGTCAAGGACTCGGTCAGTTCCTTGCGGGGAGGAATCCCGTGCCTTTGCCAGTACTCACCGTTGAGGAGATCTCGGATCAGGCTTGAGCGGCTATGAGTCGGCTTTGGCGGAACCCATTCCACGTTTAGGCTAGCCCGAAAGGCGACGATGAAGAGGCGCTTCCTCAGTTGCGGCACGCCGTAGTCGGCGGCGTTGAGCGGCACACCCTTTACTACGTACCGATCCTCGTCAGGGACGTCCTTCGCCTTTATCCGCTTGCGTAGGCGTTCATGATGATGCCGCCAGTGCTCACCTTCGAGACGTTCCTCGTGGGGTACGCGAAGGCCATCGAGGATGTATTCGTAGTAGTCCTTGAAGGATGGACGTGTTAGGCCGATCACGTTCTCGGCGATGATGACGTCGGGGCGAGCCTCGTGGGCGGCACGGAACATCTCCGGCCAGAGATTGCGCTCCCCGCCGATCTTCTCCTCGATGTCCTGCGATTTGCCGGCAATGCTCCACGGCTGGCATGGGACGCCGCCGGCAAGAACATGAACTTTGCCGGAGAAAGGATGGAACCCTACATCCTGGACTTTACCCTCATAAAGCGGCCACGGATCGTTGGCCGCCGGCACCGACTCGGCGGCGGCGGCGGGATCCGCGCAATCCACCGCTCGGTTATACCGAAGAGACTCGCAGGCTCGATGATAGGACTCAACGGCCAGAAGATGGCGAAAACCTGCTAGATGCAGACCCTCAGCGAGCCCTCCGGTACCAGTGAACAACTCGACGCTGGTCAGAGGATCGTCGTCGCTTCCCGCTTGGGCACTGCGAATAGAGCGCTCGTCCACAACCATCCCCGGTACCGTACCGCCGCCACAGCAACAATGAAGCCCCACATGGCTTCCCGCAGCCGGGCTGGTCCCATCAAACAGGGTGACACCCCGTCTTGCCAAGTCACTGGCCGACAACATCCCGGCGGCAACGGCCGGCTCGCACCAACGAGCTCACCCTAGCGAATCGTCGAGCGACCGCAGGGATCCATCGCTAGGGGGGCGGCCTCGCGGGCGGCACGACATGCTGCGTGATGGCTGAAGCGGTCAGAGTCGACCTGCCGCACTTGAGAAGTTCAACACTTGATCAGTGCCAGAGCCCGTGTGAGGCGGCGTTGACACGTTGGTCGTCAGGGGATGGCCGGTGGGGTGTCGGTGTTACGCGGCGTGTCGCCGTGATGTGATCGGTCTTCGCCGGGGTCCAGGATCAGGCAGTTCGGTAGCCGGGGCTGGCTTGGGTGTCGTGAACCAGCCGATGAAGTCCCTGCTGCGTGGCGTTGGTGGTCTTGGTGCCGCTTCGTGGCGTACCGGCAGGGGTGCGGGGTTGGCGGGGCGTGTGGCTGTTCGGGCGAGTGTGAGCGCTCGGCGGGCGTTGGATGCCGCGGTGCAGATGCCGGTTTGCCCGGCGCATTGCAGGTTGCGGCAGTTGCCGTCGTGTTCGGGTTGGTGGGCGGCGAGGACGCCGATGGCGAGGCGCCATAGCAGGGGGTCGGTGATGTCGTCGGGTACTGCGGCGAGGCGTCCGGGTCGTTCGCGGTGAGGCTTGGGCATCGGTAGGCCCTTCGTCGGGGGCACCTTCATGGGCGGTTGCCGGATGCGCGGTGGTCACGGTGTCGCCGCGCGTCGGCTCTGGCGGGAGCCATCCACGCTCACCTCTTGGTGAAGGTCAAGCCGCCGGGGAGGTCACCGCCGCCTTGGTCAGCTCGGCGGTTTGTGGGTGGTGGGCGGGGTGGAGGTGGTGGTGGCGAGGTCGGCGAGGGTGAGTGGGCCGGGGTGGCCGTGGAGTTGCCAGATTGGTCCGGCGGGGCTGTGGCGGGTGTGGGTGGCGTGGTCGCGGCTGGCGGTGGCTACGGGAACGGTGAGGGGGGTGGCGGCGAGGTGTTGGTGGAGGTGGTGGGCGCGGGTGGCGGAGTGGAGCCAGAACAGCACCGGCCAGCGGGGGCCGCCGGCGGCGGCGAGTTGTGTGTAGCCGATGAGTTTGCGCATCAGTTCGGTCAGGGGTTCGGTGCCGGTGTCGTATTCGAGGAAGAACGGCAGCTGTGCGCCGTGGGTGGTCCAGATGCCGTGGCCGTCGGGGCGGATCGGGGCGGCCAGGGCGTGCAGGGCTACGGGGTCGCCTGGTCGGGCGAACGCGCCGGTTTGTGCGCAGCGGGACTCGGACCACCAGCGGATGAGGGCGTGTGCTGGGTGGGTGCGGGCGTGGCCGGCGAGGTCGGTGAAGAAGCCGTTGACGCCGAGTCGGTGGTTGAGGGTGCGGGCGGCGGTCCACCGCCGCCGGTTGGTTTTGGCGTGGCCGGGGCGGGGTGGGGGTTGGTCGCGTTGGGCGGCGACGACTTCCGCGCCGAGTTGGTCGATGACGTAGTGGAAGGGGAACGAGCCGCCGTCGGGGCGGAAGGGCCGGAAGCGGTCGACCACCCGTAGTGCGGTGAGTCGGGCGAGTCGGTGTTGGGCGAAGTCCAGGGATGGGAACAGGGCGTGGGCGAGTTGCGGGGTGGTGAAGACGCCGTGGTCGGTGAGCCATTCGAGGAGGAGATGGTCGCGGGTGGTGAGGACGGACTGCACGCGCAGGACGTGGTCAGGCACGAGGGTTTCCTTCCGAGTTTCGCGGTAGGGCAGAGATGACACCGGTGGTGTCTCTGAGCACCGGGCCGGGACTGTCACACCGGCCCGGTGCTGCGCTGACAGACGCCGGTGCGGGTCCGTGTCACCGTCCACCTGAAGCGGGACCCCGAACTGGTGGGCAGCGCGGACTGGAACACGGACAGCAACCCGGACCGAGCCGAACACAGCGCTGATGACCCGTCGAGGCAACGCCTCGCGGGAGACACCTGCAGGGCAGGGGAGCGCGGTGAACCTCGGGAGGAGCTCGTCCTCCCGTTCGGGTCAGCGGTGATCGATGAGGTGTCAGCGCATCAACGTGGCGCGGCACCCGAGGCGCCCGGTCCCGTGTCGGCCATCTGTCCCGGCCCGGCGGCGGAGCGGAACCAACCCTCCGCATGGCGCCGTGGTGGCGCTGGAGGAGTTCCGCACCCTCAAACCGGCGTTTGTGAGCCGTGGCGAACACCTGCCGGTCCCACAGCGCTCCGACACGACCTTACCGATGTCTGACAGCCGTGGTCAGCGGCCCGGTCTGACGCTCATGTCGCTTCGGGGCGGACCGCTGTGGGCGTCGGCGCGGGAGTGCCACAGCCGCCGAGCGTCGTCCGATGGGCGTCACTGTCAGGTCGGTGAGGTTCCCGACTGGCGATCCGACAGTGAGCGCGACGACCTTCCCGCACCGGGGGTGGGCCGGTCGTCGCGGGTGGGAAGTGTCGGTTCGTCGTACGCGGTCGCGGGCCCGACCAGAAGGTCGGTCTCGCGCCGGGACCGCCGGCGGGGATGGCCGGCGGTCAGGCCGCCACCAGCGTCAGCGCCGCGTACGGCGCCGGGCGGGCCCAGGTTGACCCGGTCGCGCAGGGCGGTCAGGAAGGCGGTGAGGATCTCGGCGTCCAGGTCGCGGGCGTCGCCGGCCCAGCCGGTGTGCAGTCGGCCGGCGTAGCGGCGCAGCGCGGGCGGCGCCAGGGCGACCGCGGTGATGGCCCAGGCGGGCCCGTCGAGGCGGGCGCGGCGGATCAGCTCCTGCCACACCACGTCCCGCACCCTGCAGGCACGCGGATGGTCCAGTAGCCACTGCCGCAACGCCGGCAGCGCGATGACACCCCCGGGCAGACCGCTGTCGTCGCCGAGTTGCCCGGCCAGCGTGTCGAGGTCCAGTGACAGCGGGTCGGGGTCGCAGGTCAGGTCGGCGAACGCGGCGTCCACTGCGTTCAGAGGCGAGTCGGGCCAGCCGGCGGCGGAGGTCATGTCACGATCTCCTATGTCAGCGGCAAACGTCGAGGACGGGCCGGAGCGGTACGGCCGGCACGCCTGACCGTCGTTGCGCCACCGTGGTCTCACGGACTTCTGACAGCGCAGGCTGCGTAGGCACGGACACCGCGTCGGCGGGGTCAGCCGCCCGGCGTGCACCGCTCACTGACGATCGACGTCGACGTGCGTCATCGTTTCGACAAAGCCACGCTGACCTGCCCGTTGACACGATCTCACAGCGCCATAAGGCGCAGCGGTGTCAGACCGCGACCGGCTTCACCGCCGCCTATCGGCATCCCCTCGGGCGCCGCGCGTCGGCGTGCCCGGCTGGCAGCGTCCGCCCGGCTGGCCGTGACGGTCTGACGAGCCGCCGTCCGACTGGCAGGCCCGGAGCCAGCGTCCTCGGTGACGCCGCTGCCGCCCTGGGTTACCCGGACAGTGGTCTGACAACCTCGGCCAGCACCCCTATGCCATCGGCGTACGTCGCTGTCATGGTCGAGGCGGTCGTAACCCTGGGTGTCTGACAGAGCTGGCTTGATGGTGGGCTCTGACAGTCTCCTGACGCTGATCCGACGTCGTGGCGCCGGCGTCTGCAAGGGTGTCCCCGGGGGTCAGGACAGCCATGCGGACGAAAACCCGCTGTCAGACATCTGCGAGATCACCGTGAGAGGGGCAGGTGTTCGCCACGGCTGACAAACACCGGTTTGAGGGTGTCAGCGCACCACGGCGCGGCGCGGAGCCGACACCACATGAGCGAGCACACGCCGCAGCACCACAACCCGCATCCCGATCCCACCGCCGACACCGGCCCGCCGGCCGGGGTCGATCCGACACCGACCGACCTGGTCGCCGGCGACCCGCCGATACCGCTCATTGGTGCACCCTTGTCTCACTCGAGCTGATGTTGGTTCGAGTGCACCGGTGACCGTCGGGCCATCGCCCTGCTCGCTCGACTCGTGAGG